>NZ_JBEBVH010000035.1:0-22219 GCF_040392825.1 Pseudopedobacter sp. | reverse complement strand
CGTAAGCGCCTGCATACATCAAAACCATCAGCTTCCGGCATCATTAGATCAGTAATCACAACTTGCGGGAATATTTTTTCTGATTTGGCTATGCCTTCATTGCCATTGGTAGCCGTATAAACATTATAATATTCCGATAATCGCTGTTCCATATAAGTTCTCAGGCCAGGATCATCTTCAATAACAACAATGCTATAAGCTTTACGACTACGCTTTTCAGATAAGTTTACTCCTTCAGATTCCGCCCATATATTATCTATTTCAGATATCGTATAATCATAAGACGCAACGTTATTTTCTGTCTTCTCTACATTTACTACAAATGGTAAAACTACGGTAAAAGTAACTTTGTCGTCATTAGAATGCAATGTAACCTTTCCTTCCAGATAGCTAACCAACTCTTTAACTATAGCTAACCCTAACCCAGTACTCTTTTCGAAATCCGGCTTTACCGATCCAAGGCGAGTAAAAGAATCGAATATAGCCTCTCTTTTGTCATTTGGAATTTCTGTTCCGGAGTTGGTTACAGCTATTGATATATATTCACAATCAATTTTCGGAGACAGCTCCAATTCTTCAAGTTCCTCGAAAGTAGTTTTCTTTATGTCCAAACTTACGAAGCCTTTTTCTGTGGTGTATTTTATAGCATTTGAAAATAGATTGGTAAAGATTTTCTCTATAACATCATGATCGAATTTGGTGTAAAAGCTTTCCACATCGGTTTGAATAGCAGTTTTTATCGCTTTTTTATTAGCATAAAGTTCAAATAGTGAAAAAATTTCCTGAACGTATTGAATAAGATTTCCAAGCTCATTATTAATAGTTAGCTTTTGACTTTCAATTTCCCTGAAATGAAGCAATTGGCTGATCATACGTTGAATGCGGTTTACATTCTTTTCTATGAGGTGTACATAAGCATTAGCATTGGATGATTTATGCTCTGGTAAAAGCTCTTTCAATTGTTTTAATGGGTCTACAACTAAAGTGAGCGGCGTTTTCAGGTCATGTGAAATGTTGGTAAAAAAGTTAATACGAGCTTGTGTAAGTTTTTTCATGTTTTGCTCTTTGAGCTGTTCCATTTCTAACCTATGCTCGAATATTTTTTTATTGGTAAAATATCTCCAGATGAAGTATACGATGCATAAAAACAATATGCTATAAAGCATATATGCCCAAATGGATAAGAACGGAGAGGGCTTTATTTCAAAATCCAGGGCAGCAATATCGTCTCCCCACAAATTATCGTTATTGGCCACTTTTATTTGGAATGTATAGTTTCCTGCAGACAAATTGAAGAATTGGATTGATTTTTGGCCCTGAGGTAAAATATACCACCGGTCTGAAAGCCCAAGCATTCTGTATGCATACTGATTTTTTTCTGCCTGCAAATAACTGTTTGCCGAAACTCGTATTTCTATATTGGATTGCTTATGTGAAAGTGTTATTCTCTTGCTGTGCCCATCGGAATATGATAGTGTAGAAATATCTTGTTTCAAAGGCGAATCCTGATCTCTTGGCGTTATTCTTTTATTATTAATCAATAAATCTGTAAAGAAGACTTTAGCTTTTTGATTGTTCCGCTTAATCTTACTTGGAGTAAACATGATGAATCCATTGGTTCCTCCAAACAACATCTCACCTTTGGAAGTTTTAAAACAAGATCGCACATAAAATGTTCCACAGAGATTTGTCACGTCAATAGGAAACTTATCTATTTTTTGTGTTTTATAATCATAAAAATATAGTCCGTCATTTGTACTAAACCATACCTGCTTTGCATGAGTATCCTCCAGTATACCAAAAACAGTTTTACCTAATAACCCGTCTTTTTCGCCATAATTTATATATTCCCCCTCCTTATTTAAACGGTTAACACCTCCGCCTTTTGTACCAAACCAAATATCAGAGTTTGAAGCTATATAATATGAACAGATACTATTTAACGCATAAGCAGCATTTTTTAAATAATAATGTTTAATGATATGCCTGTTATGAACATTCACAATATAAACCCCTTCGTGGGTCATCAACCACAAATTATCCCCTTTATCTCTATACAATGTTTCGATTTGCATCTTAACAGGATTCCCTTTTGCGTCAAACAAAGAGACAATTTCCAGGATTTCCTTTTTTTTATTTTTATATATCAATTCAGAGTCTGGATTTGTCATCCAGATTCCGGAATCTCCTTCCAGTGCAAAATCGTAAATGCTAAGTTGTTGCGCAGTTACCGGGTGTTGCATTTTCATATCGATAAAACGCCGCTGTTTACCGTCAAACTGCTCCATTCCACCATTAAATGTAGAGATCTGCAAAACGTTATGCTTTTTATCGTAATGCAGATTTTTGATCATATTCGAAGTAATACCGGTTTTATTACTTTGCGTATAATAGAAGAAATGGTCATTTTTTCTATTCCAGTAATTTAAGCCTCCACCTTCTGTACCTATCCACAAATTTCCATTCGCATCTTCTTCAAAACAGCTAACTATAGGATGGTTAAGTCCTCCTAAAGTGGGTTTAAAATAATTTACATCATTGTCGAAAAATGTCATGTAAGCTAATTTTCCCCCGTAAGTACCTATCCATATTCCACCGTCAGGATCCGGATAAATAGACCAAATGGAATTATTGGGTAGCGAATATGGATAATGTAAATTAGAACGGAGCAAATGGGTCTCTTTCTTTACAGGGTCTAATAAGAAAAGACCAGATTGTGTGGCTATCCATAAGGTATTCGTAGCGTCAAGATAAAGACCTTTTGCACTTGTTGATTTTTTGGATCCAAATGAAAGATTATAATGTTGCCTTATTTTTCCCACTGCATCGCACTCATATAATCCGTTCATCAAAGTAAGAATATATGCAGCACCATCATGTTCTACTAAATCTCGAATGACATAATTGGGGTTCCCCAAATCAGCAAATAAGATGTATTTTTTAGTTTGTGTATTTAATTTATAGACTTTACCCGCTAATGCGACATAAATATGTTCTTTAGTTGAGATTAAGGTAGATACATTTGATAATTGAGGATAATCTGTTATTGTTGGTAATTTATCCGGATGAAAAGATTGAAGCTTATTATCCCTGATTATCCAAACAGTACCATCCTCTCTTGCAGCAATCGACCCGATATTTCCTGTTAAAATTCTATCAAACTTTTGCTTTTGATAATTAAACCGTAAGAGTCCCTGATTTGTGGCAACATATAAACGTTTCGATTTATCAGTTATAACTTGTCCGTAAGCCCAATAGGAACGGGGAGAATGACTGATGACAAGGTCATTCATTTGGGTAAACGTATTTCCGTTATAAACAAACAGCGCATCGTATCCACTAAACCATATTCTGCCAACACTATCTTTCGTAATGCTGTGTATGCCGCCATAATAGGAGGTTTCCGGCATTTTGTGAAAGCGATAATCCGATAGGTTTATAGTTGCAAGACTGGATGTATGAAATAAACTAGAAAGTAAAACGGCTAATATAAATCTCATTGACAAAAATTAAGGTCTATTTCTTACGATTCTGGCGAAATACGCAGAGTAAATATATTAAAATTTTGGTTGTCCAATATTTTAGAACACAATTTTCATTTTAAAAAAAGTATAGCGTTTATAGCATTACGTTTTCACGAAAATTTAAGAAATATCCAATCTAATGGTATAGAGAACCGCTCTTCTTTTTTATAACCTTATTAATTTGTAATTGACCTCACATTATCAACAATAACCGAATCGCTTTGCACTACATTAATAGCATCTCCGGAACCAATACGAAAGATGTCTCTAAAGCTAGCTTGTGTAATACCTTTTGCATAAATCATATGGTGAGAAATTACATTCCGAACAAAAAGCCCTTTTATATTATTGGTATATTCAACAAACAAACCTTGCTTAGAGGATTTATTGATAATCATGTTTTCAATAAACACATTACTTATCTTTAAATTTCCTATGGGCATAATACGGATAGCTCGATGAGATATCGAATAGAAATCTTGCCAATTCTGAAGATAAATATTAGAAATATCGTCGATTGCTCCCTTATATATAGAACCACTAACTACATTGACATTTTCCTGGCCAGCACTTACATTGGTATCTGTTAGCCCTATATTAATGAAATCATCCCCGCTTTTTCCCCGGCAATTATCAATAATAATATTCTTACAACCAAACCGAACTCCCAGGCCATCCTGGTTTAATATCTGCTTGTCTTTCCCACTAATTTCAACAGCTTGCCTGACATTAAACGTAATGTTATTGACTTTTCCGTTCTGCGCCCTTTCTAAAACGATTCCATGTGCATGATAGTCTTTTAAAGTGAGTCCGCTAATTTCAAATCCATCTACGTGAGCTAAAATAATCCCATGGTTTCTCCAACCTCCTTTTTGATTTTCACCCACCTTGCCTGCATCACTACCATATGATAAACTAAAATTTCCGTTGGGATCTTTTGATAAAGTTTTGTTATGATCACCAGTCGATCTTGGGTTATCTGCTCCTTCTAAAATTACATTCCCAACTCCTCTTATTCTGATATTTTTCAAAGTACTAATTTCTGTAATCCCAAGTCCGCAATTGGCAGATCTCATGAAATTATCCCGACACAGGTCGGAAAGTTTAAGTGTACAATTATTTAACTCTAAGTCTATACCATCGGGCAACAGAATTGCGCGATCTATTAACCATACCTTCCTTCCTGTTACTTCGTCATAAGGAGGGATTACAACTCGACCGGTAGTACTTTTAGCATCATTAATCGCCTGTTGTATACGTTCGATTTGACTCCCTTTTTTATACATGTTAGGAGTGTAATATTCGCTGGTTTTTTCAATTTTCGCAAAAACTACAAGAGATTTTGCCTCCATATTTGGTAAAAATAAAAAACATAAGACCCAAAGATTGCTAATAAATATTTTAACCATTTCTGTTTTAATAGATATCATCCGCGATAGTGAAACCCGCAGCTTAATTTATTGATTTTATTGCTTAACATAGCCAATACTGACCATAGTTTGGCTAATATACTTTCATTTGCTGACATGATTTAATAATTAATTGGCTTTACAAAGCTAACCTTTATCTATAACCGGAAGGACTTGTTTTGTACAGAAATAGTTCATTTTTGTACAAAATAAATAAGTCTGGGACCTCAGACTTGATCAATATTTGAAAGGATACTTCAGTATTATTATTTTGGCACTTTATAGAAGTTATCATTTAACAACCTGCTCTACAATGATTATATCGGGATTTTGATATTTGCGTTACACGCAATTACTTCCAGGTATATAGTTTCAAATTACTCACATATTGAATTACCGAGTTAAAGACACTCAATTATCATCTGCAACTTGAACCAAATGCATCTTCCACTTTTCATAGCCTTTTCGAATATGGACATCTTCCATAATTTTCACTTCTTTATGCTTTTGAAGTCTGTCTAAATGATCGAGGCTCTTAAAAATGCCACATCTTAGCCCTGCCAAATAACCGGCGCCTAAAGCTGAAATGTCCGGCTGATCCATACACATGATTTTTCTTTGCAACAAGCCCGCAAGGCTCTGCATAACAAACTGGTTAGACGTTATTCCGCCGTTTACACGTAACTCATTCAGGCGAATGCCCGTATCCTCTTCCATTGCCCTTACAACATCCATGATTTGATAGGGAATACTTTCCAGAGCAGCCCTTACAATATGATTTTTATTGGAAGAGAAAGTAATTCCCCCTATTTCTGCTTTTCGTTTCATATCCCAATGTGGTGCTCCCAAACCGCTGAAAGCCGGAATTAAATACACTCCTCCATTATCCTCAACCGACAACGCCATTGTCTCGGCATCAGCTGCATTTTTTAATAACCCCAATTCATTTTTCAACCATTCAATGGTTGATCCACAGGAAACAATCACTCCTTCTTGTGCATAAGAAACTTCCTGTTCTGTACTCCAGCAAATGGTTGTAACCATACCTTTTTCCGACGGCTTCATCATTTGCCCTACATTCATTAAAATAGAACATCCTGTACCAAGTGTAGCTTTTGCTGTCCCCGCTTTAAAGCAGCCTTCTCCAAAAGCTGCAGCATGCGAATCACCTATCATAGCATCTATCTCAACGGGCTCAGCAAAAAGGCCTTCGAAGTTACTTTTACCAAAATAAGATGACGAAGGTTGTAATTCGGGCAATTTTAATCCGGAAATCTGGAAATCTGCCAGGATTTGTTTATCCCAATCCAAAGATTCCAGATTAAAAAACAAGGTTCTGGACGCATTGGTATAATCTGTTTTGTATGCCTTTCCTCCTGTAAGCTTATACAACAACCATGTATCCACAGTTCCAAACAGAGCTTCTCCGTCATCAACAGCATTTTTAATTTCCTGGTTATTTTGGCATAACCAGACCATTTTGGTACCGGAAAAATAAGGATCTATAAGCAAACCTGTCTTTTGCCTAATGGCACTCTCTATTCCTTGTTCTTTTAAGGAATCACAAACGGTGACAGATCGTTTACATTGCCAAACGATGGCATTATGAAGAGGTTTCCCGAATTTATCCCAAACAATGAAGGTCTCTCTCTGATTTGAGATTCCGCAGCTTATAATTTCTTCTTTCTTCCCTCCTTTAGATTTAAAATCCTGAAGACAGGCTGCCACCGAGTCTATTACATTTCTATAGATATCTTCTGGATTTTGCTCTACAAAGCCTTCTCCAAAATAATTGGTTTTAAGCGGAACAGAACCTCTGGCGATGGCCTCTCCTTGTTCATCAAAAACGATGGTTTTAGTACTGCTTGTCCCCTGGTCTATGGCTAATATATATCTGTTCATACCTTAATCGTTTTTAGAGTTTGATTTATCGATAATAACCGCCAATAAAATTACGCCTCCTTTGACCACTTGTTGCCAAAAAGGAGACACATTCAATAAAACCAAACCATTATTCAACACTCCGATAATGATAGCTCCCAATACGGTCCCCATAATCTTTCCTTTCCCTCCAGACAAAGATGTTCCACCAATCACTACTGCTGCAATGGCATCCAATTCATAACTAGCTCCGGCGTTTGGCTGCGCACTGTCGAGACGTGAAGTCACCATAATACCACCTAAACCTGCCAGCAAGCCCGCTATAGCATAAACGATTGTTTTTACTTTACCAATATTGATTCCCGATAATTTAGAAGCGCTCTCATTACCACCTATAGCATAGATATATCTTCCTAAGCGTGTTTTATTGGTTATGACGATAGCAATGAACACCACTAAAGCTGCTATCCAAACCGGAACAGGAACAGATAAAAACCACCCGGTACCGATATATGCAAAGTCATCTCCTAAACCAGAAATTGGAAACCCTTTGGTATAAAGCAAGGTAAGTCCTCGCGCTATGGTCAACATGGCTAATGTTGCCACAAAAGGAGGAACCCTAAATTTAGTAATCACCCAACCATTAAAACCACCGAGTATGGAACCAACTATTAAGCCAGCCAGTATAGCGCCCAGTATGGTAAAACCTACATATAGATTCCAGGGCTCTACAGAAATACCATTTTTCAGCAAGCCTGCAGCCACAGCACCGCTTAATGCCAATACCGATCCGACTGACAAATCGATACCCGCCATTAAAACAACCAAAGTCATCCCTACAGAAATGCATACGTTCACAGAAATCTGGCGCATTACGTTCCATCCATTAGCTACTGTTAGGAATTTATCAGACAATAAACTAATCGCCAGACACAACACAAGAAGAGCTATGAGAGACTGAAACTTCAGCAAATAAGGTTTATATGTTTTTAAGTCCATTTTTAAAGAATCAAATAGTTTTAGGAATGGCTGCTTTCAAAATTTCAGCTTCAGTAACACATTCGGCAGAAAAATCTGCGGTAATTTCTCCTTCCGACATTACCAGTACGCGATCGGAAACGGCTAAGATTTCCGGCAATTCGGATGACACCATGATAATCCCCATTCCTTTTTCGGCTAACTCCACAATCAATTTATAGATTTCATTTTTCGCATGGATATCAATTCCTCTGGTAGGTTCATCCAATAAGAGGATATCGGGCTGGGTAGCTAACCATTTTGCCAGCACAATTTTTTGTTGGTTACCACCGCTCAAACTACCTGCAATTTGTTCAGGAGAAGAAGTTTTTATTTTTAAATCGTTAATGTATTTTTCCGACAAATTTCGCTCCTTCACCCCATCTAGCAGACCGGTCGCCATTTCCATATCTTTCAATGTGGTTAGTTCAATATTTTTTTTCACATCCAATCCCAATACCAATCCATCTTTTTTACGGTCTTCCGGAACCAATGCAATACCCGATTTTGTAGCATCCGCAGCTGACTTGACTTGCTTTTTCTCGCCTTTCACATAAATATCACCTTCACCTAATTGCGGATGCTGGCCAAATAAAACCTCCATTAATTCGGTCCTACCCGCTCCCATCAGACCAAAAATGCCTAAGATTTCACCTTTACAAAGCGAAAATGAAACATTCTTCAATAAATAGCCCCGGCTTTTTTCGGGGTAACGCAAACTCAAATTACTTACCCTTAGCAGTTCGTCTCTGTTTCCTTTCCCACACTCTTTCTGAAGTAAATTAATTTCCCTACCCACCATTTTGTGAATAATATCATCAGTTTTCATGCCTGCCATACTGCCGCTTTCTATCATCTTTCCGTCTCTCAATACAACATAACTATCCGCTATTCTGAAAAGCTCATCTAACTTGTGTGAAATATAGATAATTGCCTTTCCATCGTTACGTAAGTCTTTTATGATATCAAACAATACATTCACTTCGTGATCGCTAATAGCGGATGTGGGTTCATCCATAATAATTACATCAGAATCTGTCAGCAGGGCTTTTGCTATTTCTACGACTTGCTGCTGTCCAACCTTAAGGTTCTGAACTTGTGTATCCGGATCAATATCCAATTTTAGCTTTTGCAATAATACTTTTGTCTGCTGCCGCATTGTCTTTTTGTCCAGTTCGCCCCAACGGGTCTCCAATTCACGTCCCAGGAAGATATTTTCGGTAATATTAAGACAAGGTATTAGCGTAAGTTCCTGATGGATAATGGCTATTCCTAGTTTTTGAGCTTCCCTTGGATTGGTAAAAGAAACCACACTTCCCTTTAACAAAATCCTGCCTTCATATTCACTGTATACTCCGGATAGAATTTTCATTAATGTAGATTTTCCTGCGCCATTTTCGCCAATAATAGCTGTAACTTCACCGGCAGCAATTTGCATATTGATATTTTCAAGTGCAGTAACACCAGAAAACTTCTTGGTTATATTTTCTACAGTTAACATGTCTTTTTAGTCCTTTACTAGCTCCAACTGTACTGGTATTAATTCTATTTTTTTTGTTTGCGGATGCTTGCTATTTAACTCCAATGCTCCTATAAACTTCACCTTTTCATTTACTCTCACATGAGCTAAAAATGGCTTAACTACCTCTGTTTTAATCTTGTGATTGATTTGTTCTGAAACATTATTAAGGTCCATCGTATTATCAAAATCTGTAATCTGAATTAAACCCGAAGCGTCACGAACCGCATTGCCATATACGTATTCCGTCTCTAAAGAAACTTTATTTGCCGGTTGACTGTTGGCCAATTGCAATTCTATATCATCCTCATTGATTTTATGAACTATACCTTCGCCTTGTACCATAAAATAACGGACATAGCCAATTCCCAGGGTCTTTCCATAGGTGTTAAAAGCTTTTTCAGGTTCATTATTGAGTTCCTGAATGAGCTGATTTAACGGAACAGCGTTTTTTAATGAAGGAACGAGTTCCTTTTGCCAAAAAGCAGCAGCAAAGCCCGCCGCATCAAACCCTGATTGCTGTGCAGCCCTAACTTCATCCAGTTTTTTAATAAATACAGAATGATACGCTAAAAAGAGTACTACCACAACGGCTATAATGTATTTTATTTGTTTTCTCTTCATGATGTTTTCGCATTATTCGATGTAATTATTTACATTGTCAGCATTCACTAATTCTACAGATACCGGAACTTTTTGCGGAAACTTCTCTCTTCCCTTAATAAATTCATCTGCATAAATAGCTGCAGTTTCTGCCATTGTCTTTGGATACTGCATGCTGGTAGCTTTAATTTTTCCTTCTTTGATAGATTGCACTGCATCCGCAGCACCGTCGAATCCGAAAACCTTGACTTTATCGGCTTTACCGGCAGCATATAAAGCCTGATAAGCACCCATTGCCATAGCATCATTTCCACAAAAAACAGCATCGATATCGGGTTGTGCCTGTAAAATAGATTCTAAAACCTCCATGGCTTTATTACGGTCGAAATCTGCACTTTGCTGTGCTACCATTTTTAGTTCCGGATAATTATCAACTACACTATGGAAGCCTTTCGAACGACTCCAGGTATTATTGTCACCAACTAAACCCAACAGTTCTACATATTTTCCCTTTTTATTCAGTTGTTGAACAAAATACTTTCCTAAAGCTATACAGCCGGAATAGCTATCAGATAAAATCTGAGAAGTAGCGACAGTATTAGAGTTCACTTCACGGTCCATACAAAAAACACCTACTCCGGCATTTTTAGCTTTAGTAACATTAACGATAGATCCATCGGCGTCTGTACAATTGAAAAGAATTGCCTGATAACCCGAAGTAATAGCATTTTCAAAATGATCCGCTTCCAATGCCGTACTATTCTGTGAATCAAATATTTTGGTTTCATAACCCAAATCCTGCGCTTTCTTTGCAGCCGCTTCGGCCAGAACCACAAACCATGGATTATTTAGTGTCGACACGATAACGGCCACTCGCTTAGGTTGATCTTTCCGATCTCCACGATTACAACAGACCATTACAGTCACCAATAAAAGCAAAAAGAGTCCCTTTACTTTTTTCATTCTAATTTCGTTTAATTGGCTTTTGAGAAAAGCCGGTTTAATCAGGTTATTTTTCAGATAGTACTGACATTGTTATTGTTATTTTTCTAATAACTTTTCTGCAGTTGCCGCAATTCCCTTGTCGGAAATACCATAATGATTCAGAATTTCTAACTGCGAGCCAGTTACCGTGTACTCATCAGGTATAGCTATAATTTTAAAGCGATTAGTGAACCCCTGTTCTAATAGAAAAGATGCACAGGCTTCTCCCAGCCCGCCATAAACGCTATGCTCTTCTGCTGTGACAATGGGCTTTCCTTCTTTCGCCAATTCTGCAATTAATTCGGTATCCAGAGGTTTTATGGTATGCATACTTACCACAGTAGCCTCAATTCCTTTTGCAGCCAATAAATCCGCAGCATCTAAAGAAGGGCTTACAGTTTCTCCTGTTGCAATAATTATTAAATCCGTTCCTTTGCGTACAATTCTTCCCTTGCCAAATTCAAAGCCCTCACTTAAATGTGGTAAATGCGGCATGGGCTTTTTACCAAAGCGAATATAAATTGGGGACGAAAGTTCTGCCGCTTTCCGAATAGTCATTTCCGTTTCATAGTTATCCGCCGGTGCTACAATGGTAACATTATTTACCGCCCGTAACGCTGCATAATCATGTAAGCTATGATGTGTTGAGCCTAAAGCGCCATAACTTACACCGGCACTTATTCCTATTAATTTTACCGGATTATCAGAATAGGCTACGTCATTCTTAATCTGCTCAAAGGACCTTGCCGTTAAAAAACAGGCCGGAGAAACTGCAAATACTTTTTTCCCTGTCGACGCCAAACCGGCGGCTACGCCTACCAGATTTTGTTCGGCAATACCAATTTCCACCAATTGTTTCGGAAACTTCTGTGCAAAAGGCACCAATTTTCCGGAGCCTCTTGAATCGCTTGTTACCACTGTTATGTCTCTATCATTGGCAGCCATACTTTGTAGTGTCTCTGAAAAAACATCCAGATTAGCCCTTCCTGTATGCGTTGTTGTTTCTGTAATTGCTCCCACTTTCTTTTCATTTAAGATTTTAAAAACTCGCTTCCGCTTTCTCTAATTCTGCAATAGCCTGTTGGTATTCCGCATTTGTTGGAACTCCATGGTGCCATTTCAATTGATTTTCCATATAGCTGACACCTTTACCTTTTATCGTATGTGCAATAATTAAGTTTGGTTTTCCTTCTTCGAAAGGAAGACTTGCAAAAGCAGTTTTAAGCTGTCCTACATTATTTCCATCTACATGTTTTACAGCCCAGCCAAAACTTTCGAACTTTTGATCTATAGGCTCCGTATTACACACTTCTGCCGTTGTTCCTGAAATCTGAAGCTTATTGGAATCTATGATTGCGCAAAGATTATCCAGCTTATAATGGGCAGCAGTTAAAGCTGCCTCCCAATTCGAGCCTTCCGGTAATTCCCCGTCTCCCATTAACGTAAAAACACGATAATCCTTTCGATCCATTTTTGCTGAGATAGCCACTCCCACGCTAATTGGAAGCCCATGTCCCAAAGCCCCCGTATTCTGTTCTACTCCATTTACCTTTTTTGTAGGATGACCAATGTAATGCGATTGATATTTGCACAAATTATCAAGATCGTCTTGCGGAAAAAAGCCCTTATCCGCCAGTACAACAAACAAGGCTTCTACACAATGTCCTTTACTTTGTATATAACGGTCACGATCTGGCGAAGTAAAAGTTTCGGGACTCACATTCAATACATCGTTATACAGAACGTTTAGTATATCTATACAAGAAAGACTCCCTCCCGTATGCCCTGCTTTGGCCTGGTAAATATATTTTAGAATATTTTTACGGTAAGCCACAGACTTTTTTTCCAATTCTTCAACTGTCATATCCTTTAATTTAATGTTGGTTGATTTCCCAGCCTAAATAATTTCCAAATGCCTCTTTTAAAACATCTGCAGTTTTGGATGCATTCATTACCACATGATGCTCAAAACCATTTCTGCATACATATTGCATTAAACCCTGCAAATCATTAATCTTGGCCACTGCTCTATTTCCGAAAGTATTCAATTCATCATTAGTCAACTCTCCCTCCCCGAAATAGGCTTTGATCACCCCACGGTTATCATCCGTACTGATACGGCCATAGGTTAAAGGCATCGCCGGCGTACGGCCAGACAATGCGCCATAAGTATTTTCTACGCCAACAGAAGTTCCTAAAATTGGCGCATTACTTATTTCTATATCAGGTAAGAAAGATTTTGCCCAGTTACCACAATGGAAAAGCACACATTTTTCGTCGTCATTTGCATAGTTGTTATTCCAATCTACCAAAGCGCTTGGCGAGCCTGAAGCCAATTGCATAGCATACATGGTTAATGTTCCTGTAACATCAACCTCACAAGCACTTGGTAACATATTCTCACTCATGATGCTCATACTTGTACACACATTGCAGCCGTAATTTTTCTGTAATGATGTCCAGCATTGAATAGCGGTAGCATCCAATAGATTTTCATCCATAAAATTGGTAAGCGCAACATCCAGTTTAGCGATTTGCCATAAAGCTTCGTCCGGAGTTAAACCTGTAGATGTATAGGCCTTAATTTTATCTAAGCGATCTTTAACCACCTGATCATTTGGAGTGAGTTTATTCGCATTTCCAAGAATTTCAGACAAGTCAACAGTAACAACAGAAATCCCATGTCTCTGCAAAATTTTCTCGCTATACCTAACTGTATTAAAACCTCCGGGTCTTGCACCTACAGCCCCAATCCTCACATTTTTAATACCTTTCACTACACGACAAACGCTAATAAATTTAGATAAATCTGCTGCGAAAGATGGATCTGAAGGGTGAACAACATGTTTTGTAGTAAGACTGTATTTTATCCCAAATTGATGCAGGTTATTACATACCGAAATCTTTCCGCACCAGGAATCCCTTCTTCTTGCCACATCCAATTTGTCTAAATCATCCGGATAGGCCTGAACCAGGACAGGAACATCTAGCTTTGCCAGCTTCAAAGTTTCAGCCACACCACGCTCATCTCCGAAATTGGGTAAGATTACCAATATCCCCGCTATTTGATCACGATACTTTTTAAACAAGTCTGCACATTTTTGGGCGTCCTGAAAAGTTTCCACTCCGCCTAATTTGGTATCGTTTATATCTAAAAGAATGGGATTAATCTCATGCTGATTCAATACGTTTAAAATTTCCGATCGGCATTCTGCTACCAGTTTATCAGGAAAAAAATCACGATTTCCAATTATAATTCCTAAGCTTAATTTCTCCTTCATTATTCGATGATTAAGTGTTTTGAATTTAAATCTTTTCAAGTCCCTTTTTCCTTAATACATATGCGTCAACTTGACACTTTTAAAAAAGAAAAAAGGTTTATAATGGTTTTTATTTTAATATTATTTAAAATAGGGATTGTTCGCCTTCAACAAATATAACGGTTCTTCCTAAAAAACAAAATAAAAGAAAGAAAAACAAAATAAAACAAAGATAAAAATTATCAAATTTCATCCCACTCTAAAATTTAAATATCTCTTTCAAAAAGATAAAAAGCGACAAAAACAATAAAAATCAGTTATATCTTAAACAAACACTTAAAAACAAACAAGCAGTAAAACAAAAAAAATAATTAACAAAGGAAAAATATTACATGGTAAAACAGTATTTTTGAAAATAAAACACAAATTAAAATGTTGCCTCACCAAAGACGCGAGAAAATTCTAGATCTTTTAAAAGAAGACGGTTCTGCCAAAGTTATTTCCCTTGCAAAAATTTTCAAGGTCACCGAAGTGACTATAAGACAGGACCTGGAAAAGCTGGAGAAAGATGATTTGATTGTAAAATCGCATGGCGGTGCTTTTCTAAAAAACATCAAAGATCAGGTTGGCTCTTTTTCTCTCGCACAACAGGAAAATTTGGATAAAAAAGGACTAATTGCCGAGAAGTGTTTAGATTTTATTGAAAATGGAGACACTATTATTCTCGACTCCGGTTCTACAACAACAGAAATTGCTAAGAGATTAGTAGGTCGTCGTCAACTTACCGTGATTACTAATGCACTAAATATCGCCATGATTTTAGGTGCGGAAACAGGAATCGATGTCATCATGACGGGCGGAGAGTTCAAACCACCCACACTATCCTTAACAGGACAAAAGGCAGCCGATTTTTTTAAAGGGTTAAATGTTCAGAAGTTATTTTTAGCAACAGCAGGACTTTCTCTTAAATCCGGTTTGACTTATCCAAGCATCAGCGATTTGGTTGTAAAAAAGGCCATGATAGACGCTGCCGAGACCACCTATTTAGTTGCAGATTCTTCAAAATTTGGAAAAAATTCGTTCGCCAGCCTTGGCGCTCTTTCACTTATTGATTTTATTGTTACAAACAGTGATGTCGATGAAAAACATAAAGAAGCCTTCAAGATTCACGAAATAGAGATGATTATCGCTTAGGCGAATCCTTTATGTGCTAGTCGCAATGAATATAAACATCGCGTTTTCGAAATTTATAAAGCATTAAAGCAATGACTCATGAATGTTCGTTATTGATATACCATTTTGTAAAGCGAGCAGTTTATAAATTAGAGCAACATCTTTTCAAAATCCCCAAGCTTTCTTTTATTTCTCCTTCATCCATGCTCCCAAAACCCAATCTCATTCCGGACAGGTCTTTAGTTTGATAAAGTAAAGTTTTAGGTATAAAAAGATTGGATTTTGCACATTGATAGCTCAGCTGTAATAAATTCACAGGTTTTTTCCAGCGCAACCAAAACGCTAAACCGCCATTCGGTTTTTCAAAACTCAAATCTTCCGCAAAATCGTTCGTTAATAAATCTTCCATCAAATCTCGGCGCTCCTGATAAATTTTTAATGATTTCTTCAGGTGTCGATGAATCACTCCATCTTCAATCATCTCTCCCAACGCCTGTTCCATTACAATATCTCCCTGGCGGTCTATAATCCCCAGATATTTACGCATTTCGCGCATCAGGTTATCTGGTGCAACGATAAATCCCGTCCGAAATCCAGGGGCCAACGATTTTCCAAAAGAACCGACATAGATAACCATACCCGTTGTATCGGCTCCTGCCAACGGCAAAAGCGGTTGCTTATCGTAACAGAAATCGTAATCATAATCGTCCTCTACAATCACAAAACCATATTGATTTGCCAATCGTAACAGCTCCATCCGCCTTTGTACGCTTAAACTTACAGTAGTTGGATAATGATGATGCGGTGTAACATAAACCATTCTAATCTGCTGCTGTGCACATAACGTTTGTAAGGCTTCGGTATCAATTCCCTCTTCGTCTACAGGAATGGTTTTTATCCTGGCTCCCGATTTTTGAAAGATCATATTTGCCGAAAAATAACTCAATTCGCCTACTACAACCGTATCATCTGCAGAAAGCAGAATCTCCGAAATGATAAACAAACTCATTTCAATACTGCGGGTAATCAACAAATTATTGGTCGAAACAGGTAAACCTCTAGATAAATTCAAATAATAGGACAACTGGGATTTAAAATATTCACTCCCTTCCTGATTATAATAGCCCATTTTTTTCCGGTTGCTACGGCGTTTGATATTGGCACTATA
Organism: Pseudopedobacter sp.; assembly: GCF_040392825.1. Classification (NCBI taxonomy): domain Bacteria; kingdom Pseudomonadati; phylum Bacteroidota; class Sphingobacteriia; order Sphingobacteriales; family Sphingobacteriaceae; genus Pseudopedobacter; species Pseudopedobacter sp. The sequence goes on along the minus strand of NZ_JBEBVH010000035.1, from coordinate 5,681 downwards.
AAATCGGGAAATATCATTAAATTGAGTTAAACGAACATCAGGCACACCGTCATTAAAGACATAATCGCAGGTTGTGTTTTCAAATGGATTATCCAGCAAGTTAGATTTCCGAAAAGAAAAACCTGTTTGCAACGGATAAATATACTCCAGCATATCTGAGCGCTCCCTTTCGGTTAAAGGCAATTCGGAACTTACAAAAGTTCCCTGATTCGGCTTTATTTCTACCCAACCTTGCGCATAAAGTTCGTCATAAACGGCAGTAATGGTGTTACGATGTACTTTCAATAAATCACTCAAAGCTCTCGTCCCGGGTAATTTCGTCCCGGGTAAAACCAGATTCCTCTGAATAGCATAAATCAGCTGATTAGCTATTTGCATAAATACAGCGACCTCCGATTTTCGGTCAACCTGTATAAAACTTTTAAAAGGTATTTCAACCGGACTATCCATAATTTAAAAACTGGCACAAGCAAACCATCCGGAAAGGTAATACTTTTATCAAAAAAGTAGAAATATGCTTTCCACGCTTCAACGTATCGTAGAACATGCCGAATTGCATGCAAAATGGCTCAACACCTTATCTTTTATGGAAAATGCAGGTGCCAGAAAAATTTCGGCCTGCGAACATCCTTATACCACAGATATCATACAGCTAAAGCATGCTGCCGAAGAGCACAGACACGCCTATTATTTAAAGAAACAAATTGAAAAAATAACACCAAATTCCTTTAAATATTACTTCTTAGACGATTTGTTGGGCAAGGTGTATACCAGACAATACCTGCAGTCTCTGGACGTATTGTGCAGCCGCTATTTAAAAAAACAATTTGCACTGAGTGGAAACGAACTAAAATATGCTTCATACCTTTTTGTTACCTATGCTATCGAAGTGCGGGCAGATGAACTGTACCCTCAATATCAGGAAGTTTTAACCCAAAAACATTCAAAAGTGATGGTAAAATCTATCATTTTAGAAGAAGAAGGGCATTTGGAAGAAATGATAATACAATTAGAACGATTTGATTGTAACTGGAAACAACATGTTTCCCACATTCAGAAAATCGAGCAACAATTATTCTCCGATTGGTTTTCGGCCATTTCAAAAGAGGTTTTAGCTTATGTTAGCGCTACAAGCACAATTGCTTAACCGACTTGAACAACGTGAAAGCGAAGGGATTTTGCGGAAATTAAAAATTGGCAAAGCATCTATCGATTTCTGTTCTAATGATTATTTAGGATTGACCCAAGACGGGGATTTTCAACAGAAAATCATGGAAATCGTTCTTAAAAATTCCAAATCACTAATGGGATCCACCGGATCAAGATTAATTAGCGGAAACACGGAAACTACCATGCAGGTAGAAAGCTTCCTTGCCGGAGCACATGGTAACGAAAGCGCTTTATTATTTCCATCAGGTTATAAAGCAAATTTGGCCCTGTTCTCTTGCATTGCAAAAAAGAATGATACTGTTTTAGTTGACGAGTATATTCACCGTTCTGTTCACGACGGCTGCTTGCTTTCTAATGCAACAAAATGGAAATTTAAACATAACGATTTAGATCATCTGGAGTCTCTCCTCAAAAAGACGAAAGGAAATACCATAATTGCCATAGAAAGCCTGTATTCTATGGACGGCGATTTTGCACCCTTAAAAGATATCGCGGAACTTGCATTTAGATATCAGGCCAATCTTATTGTAGATGAAGCCCATGCTTTTGGTGTTTTTGGAAAAGGTCTGGTTTATCAAAACCAACTGCAAAACAAGGTATTTGCGACTATCGCTACCTACGGAAAAGCCATGGGATTGAATGGTGCTGCAGTTTTGGGAAGCCGGGTACTAAAAGAATATCTGGTCAATTTCGCTTCTCCGTTTATCTACTCCACTGCAGCATCAGATTTTCAGAGTTTAAGCATACGAGCTTCCTACAAATACATGGATGAACATCCCGATTTGGCGATAACATTACAGAAAAACATTGAATATTTCAGATCACATCAGGTTCATTTCATATCTCAGGAGAAAAGCCCCATACAAATTGTTCAGTTTCCTTCATCAACAAAACTGCGACAGGCGGTTACTGATCTTTCCGCAATAGACATCGAAACCTATTCAGTATTTGCCCCTACCGTGAAACCGGGATTGGAAAGACTACGGATTTGTCTGCATCAGTTTAATTCATTTGCAGAAATAGACTGGCTTTGTCGTATCATCAAACAACATCAATATGTATAAAAAGCTATTTGTAACCGGAATTGGAACAGGTGTTGGAAAGACGATTACTTCGGCTGTTTTTACACAATACTTTCAGGCAGATTACTGGAAACCTGTCCAATCTGGCGATTTGCATCAGAGCGACAGTATGAGCATACGAGCTTTGATAGATGAACATCTTAAGATCCATAAAGAAAATTATCGATTAAAAGTAGCGGCATCACCACATCAATCTGCCAGAATGGAAAATATAGAGATTGAGTTAGATGATTTTGCATTGCCACAGACTAACAATCATTTAATCATTGAAGGAGCAGGCGGACTGTTTGTTCCGTTAAATGAGCAGTTTTTCGTTATTGATCTGATAGAAAAATTAAGCATTCCTACAGTTTTGGTATCCCGGGACTATTTGGGATGCATTAATCATACCCTTTTATCTATTCAGGCCTTGCTGCAAAGGCAAATTAAAATAGATTATATGGTTCTTAACGGGAAATTCAATCCGGATTCTGAACGGATTATCCTTAAAAACATTAATGAACATACAAAAATTATCCACTTGCCCGAGTTCAACAAACTCAACAAAGCCGATATCAAAAAAATCTGTACAACACTTTCATTATAGAAAACACAATGGAAAACACAAAAACATTACGTCACGATTGGACAAAAGAAGAACTTTTAGAAATTTACAATAAGCCCTTAATGGAACTCGTTTATGAAGCGGCGACCGTTCATCGTGAATGGCATAAGGCAGACGAAGTTCAAATTTCTACTTTACTGTCGGTAAAAACCGGTGGCTGTCCCGAAGATTGCTCTTATTGCGGACAGGCTGCCAGATATCATACAGATATAAAAGTTCAGGCATTATTACCAACAGAAACAGTAATTGCTCATGCGCAAAAAGCAAAAGATAATGGTTCATCACGCTTTTGCATGGCAGCAGCATGGCGGGAAGTCCGCGACAATAACGATTTTGATAGAATTATCGATATGGTAAAAGGTGTAAATGATTTGGGTTTGGAAGTATGCTGCACCTTAGGGATGCTAACCGAAAATCAGGCACAACGTTTACAGGAAGCCGGCTTATATGCCTATAACCATAATCTGGACACTTCTGAAGAATATTATGATGAAATTATATCTACCCGTCAATTCGATAATCGTATCAACACCATAAATAATGTCAGAAAAGCGGGAATTACCGTTTGTTCTGGTGGTATTATAGGCTTAGGCGAAACTAATGAAGACCGGATTTCCATGTTACGCACCCTGGCCAATATGGAAAAACATCCCGAATCGGTTCCCATCAATGCATTGGCGCGAGTAAAAGGAACACCTTTAGAAAACAATCCGAAAGTTGATATCTGGGATATGGTACGCATGATCGCTACTGCCCGTATTGTAATGCCTGCTTCTATGGTTCGTTTAAGCGCAGGACGTATTGAAATGAGTGAAACCGAACAGGCATGGTGTTTTATGGCCGGAGCTAACTCTATCTTTACCGGAGAAAGACAGACTTTATTGGTTACACCAAATCCGGGCGTATCCGAAGATATGCAGATGCTTAAAAATCTGGGACTAAAACCTCTTGTAAAAGAAAAAGAAAGCGCATGCAAAGCGAACTGATAGAACGCGATAGAAAAGTCAACTGGCACCCTTATACCCAAATGAAAACAGCCCGACATATTCCGATTATTCGGGGGGAAGGGGCTTACATTTTTGATGCTAACGGTAAACGTTACATTGATGCGGTATCTTCCTGGTGGGTAACGCTACATGGACATGCGCATCCCTATATCGCAAAAAAGGTTGCCGAACAACTAAACACATTAGAACAGGTAATCTTTGCCGGATTCACACATCCCGTGGCTATTGAATTATCTGAAAGACTATTGAATCTGCTACCCGATAATCAGGAAAAGGTATTTTATACAGATAATGGTTCCACAGCGGTAGAAGTAGCTTTGAAAATGTGCATTCAATATGGCCACAACCAAGGTGTCCGTAAGAATAAAATTCTGGCCTTTAAAAATGGCTATCACGGAGATACCTTTGGCGCTATGTCTGTAAGTGGCCGTGGATTATGGACGGCGCCTTTTGGTGAATTATTATTTGATGTTCTTTTTATTGATGCACCTACCAAAGAAAATCTTTCGGACACAAAAAGTTTTATCGAAAAACATGCTTCAGAAATTGCATGTTTCATTTACGAACCACTGGTACAGGGTGCCGGTGGCATGCTGATACATGAAGCAGATGACTTATCCGAACTGATGAAATTTTGTAAATCAAAAGGGATCTTACTGATACAAGATGAGATTTTTGTTGGGTTTGGACGTACAGGCAAGCTGTTTGCCGCCAACCATTTATCAGCACAAGCGGATATCATGTGTTTTTCGAAAGGCCTCACAGGCGGCACAATGCCATTAGGCATCACAACCTGTTCGCAGAAAATCTATGATGCTTTTTATTCTGACGATAAAACCAAGGCTCTTTTTCATGGACATTCGTTTACCGCCAGTCCATTAGCCTGCGCTGCAGCTCTAGCCAGTATGGATTTATTATTACAGGAAGAAACCCAACAAAATATCAAAAGAATCTGCACACAGCACCAGCAGTTTGCCAATACATTGGCAAAACACCCTAAAATAAAATATGTCCGGCAACAGGGTACTATATTCGCTCTGGAATGGAAAATCGAAGAAGAAACTTCCTATTTCAGCGATATTAATGAGAAAATATATCCTTTTTTTCTAGAAAACGGTATTCTAATCAGACCTCTGGGAAACATTATCTACCTGGTCCCACCATATTGTATTTCTGTTGAAGATCTTGAATATATTTATAAATATATCATGGAAGCTCTGAATGTAATTTAAAAAAGGAAAGTCATCACAAATTAGTCATAAACAAAAAAGCCAACAAAATAACAGTGTGTTTTAGATGATCTCTTTTTCATTAATATTAGATTATTATGAAGGTCCTTTAAGAGGAATCAAGGTGTAGCAAATAGAAAAATAATTAAAGAAAATCAAACACCATGCACCTGCCCGAGCCTACCATTTTCTTCTCTGCTTATCCGATATATTTTTCCCTAACTACACTTCATTTGATTTTCTATGAATCCATGTATTATTCATGATTAGTCCATAGTGAGTCCATGTTTTTAATAGAAAACATGGACTTTAGGTGGTATTATATTAGTTTAACAATTATTAGAATTAAGAGTCGTTAAGGTGAATTGTCAGATGAATTGCCTGTACATATTATTGTTAAACTAAATAAGGTCATAGCAAAAAAAGATTGATAAAAGTCGTCAACGCGATGTACTCCGATTGCATATAATAGGAGAATAATATTTAAAGGTGCTTTATTTAAGATGCCTCCTTCGGATCAAGCTGAATTCTTGGGGGGAGTATTAAAAAATTCTTAGTTTAGCAGTTTAAAGATTATATACTTTGCTAG
>NZ_JBEBVH010000034.1:0-22229 GCF_040392825.1 Pseudopedobacter sp. | reverse complement strand
ACAATGGTATACTCGTAGAATATAATCCGGAGTTTAAAGCGTTTTATTCAAAAAAAATCCTAAACCAGAGCATCTTTGATATTCTGGTGTCTAAGACAGGTAGTGTGTATTTAACGGCATCCAATCAGGGATTAATGGTTTATGATCAGAAAGTTTCTAAGCTTCAATACAAAAATAAGGGAGCTACTTTCTATTCTATTTATGAAGACAGAAGCGGAAACGTTTGGTTAGAACCAGAATTAGATGGAGCAACTTTATATAAACCTTCTAACAATACATTTTATTCCTTCAAACATAATAAAGATGACAAATTACCCTATACAGTTAAAGCCAGGCGAAAAAGCGACAAGAGCTTTAATGTATTTTAAGATGTTAATAACATGATTTGGGTTTCTTTAAAAGGAGGCGGGTTCGGCTACTATGAAAAAAACGAGGATAAGCTGAGCTACTTCTATAACAACCCGGAAGAAAAAACAAAGCTGTTTTCAAATAACATTGTTTCTGCATATTCTGATAAAAAGGGAGTGTTGTGGTTCTGCACAAGAAATGGCGGAGTAAATAAAGTGGTATTCTCTCCAAATAATTTCGAGTATAAGCAATTGGTAAAGAACTCCAATAATAAATATGACAATGAGGTACGGGCTTTGTTTCAGGATTCGGATGGTAAAACCTGGATTACAAGTAAGGTGGGTAAATTATATGTTTACAAGAAAGGAGAAAGAATAGAAGTTATTGATGAGGGGCAGAATCTGGGCAGTATTTACTGTATAACCGAAGACAGAAATAAGAATATCTGGATAGGAACTAAAGGGGAAGGTATTGTTAAGTTGGTTCCCAAAAATGAAAGCCGCACACGATATGAGATCTTAAGATATAAAAATGATCCTGCGGATTTAACCAGTTTAAGCAACAACCAAATTTATGCAATAGCAGAAGATCAGGCAGGAAGATTATGGGTTGGAACTTTTGGCGGTAGCCTTAATTTATTAATAGAAGAAGCTGGAAAGGTTAAATTTAGAAACATAAATAATTCGTTTAAGTATTATCCAAAGCAAATATTCAATGTTATAAGAGATATTATACAGGGGCCGGATAAAAATATCTGGCTGGCAACTACCGACGGAATTTTGCGTTTCGATCCTAACGAAAATCCTGACCATATTAAATTTGTACAGACTACTAAGATCCCCGGTGATAAAAACAGCTTGGGGAATAACGATGTACAGTATCTTTATACATCAAGCAATAATGAGGTTTGGGTAGGAACATTTGGCGGCGGATTGAACCGGGTAATTAACAAACCTCAAAACTTAAATGAGCCGTTAAAATTTAAGGTTTATACGAAAGAACAGGGCTTGCCTAATGATATTGTACTGAGTTTAGTGGAAGATAAAAACAAAAATCTGTGGATCGCTACCGAGAACGGAGTATCTAAACTAGATATCAAAACAGAAACTTTTAGAAATTATGATACCTATGACGGATTACCAAGAACAGGTTTTTCAGAGTCCGCATGTTTTAGGTCGGATAAAGGAGAAATATTTTTTGGCGGAATTAATGGCTATATATCATTTGATCCTGATAAGATTATAAATGAGCGGTTTCCGGCTAATATGGCTTTTACGGGAATACAGCTATACAATAAAGATATTGATATCAGAGAGCCTGACGGTCCTTTGCAGTCATCTATAAATTACGCCGATAAAATCTCCCTGAATCATAATCAGGATGTTTTAACATTTGAGTATGCCGTTTTAGACTACAGGGTGCCTAATAACATTTCGTATGCTTATATTCTCGAAGGTTATGATGAAAACTGGCATTTCGTTAAAAACCAACGGAAAGCTACCTATACAAAAATTCCGCCTGGCAATTACAAATTCAGGGTTAAAACAGTAAATAACTACTATTTTGAGAATTCCCCCGAAAAAAGTATACTCATAAAAGTAAAGAATCCATGGTGGCTAAGTGGTTGGGCATTATTGAGTTATATATTCCTAACCATCATAATTTTAGAGGTTGTAAGAAGGATTGTTTTAACAATGATAAGGCTTAAAAACAAGGTCATTGTAGAAGAAAAGATGACCGAGTTGAAAATGCAGTTCTTCACAAATATCTCTCATGAATTGAGAACTCCGCTAACCCTTATTGTAAACCCACTATTAAAAATAAAAAATACAGAAAGTCTGTCTGACAAAGGTGTTAAATACCTGCATGTCGCTAACAGAAATGCAGATCGTATGATACGGTTTGTAAATCAATTGCTGGATTTTCGTAAAATACAGACACAAAATTTGAAACTCAGGATAGAAAAAATAGAATTAGTAAGTTTCATATCCGGGGTGTTAGAACATTTTGCTGATATCATTGAAGAAAAAAGGCTAACCTTAAAACTAACCTCCTCAGCAGACGAGATATTTCTTTGGTGCGATAGAGATAAAATAGATATTGTATTTTTTAACATTATCTCCAATGCGATAAAATTCACGCCGAAGGATAAAAAAGTTTTTATAAGACTGGAGAAAAAGGAAGGGAAAATCTCGATTCAGGTTATCGATGAAGGGATTGGAATTGCAGGAGATAAAGTAGAAGATCTCTTTAAACTTTATTATGCCGGAGACAATCAGCAGGATAAAGCATTTAAAGGAACAGGAATAGGATTAGCCTTATCCAAAGATATCATCAACCTTCATCGTGGTACAATCAGAGCCAGCAAAAATAAGGAAGAAGGCATGACTTTTACTGTTCTACTTTTAGAAGGTAACCTTCATTTTGAACCTTGTGAATTATTAGACGAAGATAAATGGTGTAAACCCGAAGAAAAAGCACTTCCTGCTAAGAAATCAGAAAATTTAGAAGTAAGCGAAGATATAGAAGACAGGAATAAGTTACCTAGACTGCTTCTGATAGAAGATAACACAGAATTGAGGAGTTTTATAGCAGATCAGTTCAAAGATCTATATAACATTTATGAGGCAGAAAATGGTAAAGAAGGTTATATGAAAGCCATAGAGTTGCTTCCTGATGCCATTATATCTGATGTAATGATGCCAGAAATGAACGGTATTGAAATGTTGGAAAAAGTCAAAAATGATGTCACGACCAGCCATATTCCAATTATTCTGCTTACTGCGAAATCGACTATCGAAGATCAGATAAAAGGACTTTCTTATGGTGCAGACTTCTATATCACAAAACCATTCCATGCAGATTATGTGAAATATTTACTGGATAACCTTTTGAAGAATCGCCAGAAAGTAGTTTCCAATATTTTGGAAAAACCAACCGTATTGAAACTGGAACCCAGCGAGGTGATTATAACTTCTAAAGATGAGGTCTTTCTAAGGAATGTAATTCGGATTATCGAAGAAAAAATGTCTGATATTGAGTTTAATATAGAATCTGTAGCGAGTTCTATGGCTATGGGAAGAACCACTTTTTATAAAAAGCTAAAAAGTCTCACCAATATGACTCCGGTCGAATTTGTTAAAGACATCAGGCTAAAAAGGGGTAAACAGCTATTAGATACAGGCGAAATGACGGTTAGTGAAATAGCCTATCAGATTGGCTTTAACAGCTTAGGGTATTTTAGTACATGTTTTAAGGAAAAATATAATCTCTCTCCGTCTGATTATCTAAAAAATCATTCAGATGGAAAATCTTACAATACACAATAACTAAAATTATCACCCCCGTATGGGCCTATATGGCCATTATAATCAATTTAAAAGCACTTTAGTCAGCTTGTGTCAAATTTTAAAAGCTTTTCGTCAATTTTTGAAAATAAAAAATAGTTCTATCACCTAAGTTTGGTTATATAAACATTACTGTTTCTGTTAAAGAGAAAGGTAGGTAACCAAGTTGTAACCCTATTACCAAAAAAGAAATAGAGGGAGAATAAAGTTGATTGATAAAGAACTGATGTGTTTGTTCTTTATTTAAAAGATTTGAAAAAAATAAAGTAGCTGATTTGACCAGTTTTCATTAACAGGACATGATGTCTCAAAAGCAGACTGTTTGTTAAGTGATGGAAGCTAACCTTTTATATAAATTAATTAACAACCTAAATAATTATGAAAGAAAGACCAAAAAACTTCTCATTGAGATTGTTGTTGTTTTCGTTATTTTTTTGTTCAGCGCTGCAAATGGCATTTGCTCAAACTACAAATAGAATAACGGGAACTGTAGTAGAAGCCAGTGGAGAGCCACTTATAGGAGTTTCAGTTAAGGTTATTGGAGAAAAACTAGGTGCAATAACAGATGCCCAGGGAAGATTCTCTTTAAATGTAAAGCCAAATGCCAGCCTGGAAATTAGCTACATTGGTTATGCAACCCAGACGATTAAGGTAGGAGAGCAGACAACGTTCAACATCATCATGAAAGAAGATACTGATTTGTTGAATGAAGTTGTGGTCATTGGATATGGAGTAGCCCGAAAGAAGGATTTAACTGGGGCAAGTGTTTCGCTCAGAGGCTCAGATATTGCAAATATACCTGCAGCAACCACTGCACAGGCTATTACAGGTAAGATGGCTGGGGTAAATGTAGTTACCCAGAGTGGAGCGCCGGGTGCAGATATCAATATCCTTGTACGTGGTGGAACATCTATCACTCAAAGTACGAAACCCCTTTATATCGTAGATGGCTTCCAGATGGATGATGCGCTTAGAAATATTGATATTAATGATATTGAGTCTATCGATGTTATGAAAGACGCTTCAGCAACAGCGATTTATGGAGCGCGTGGAGCTAACGGAATTGTTCTGATTACAACAAAATCGGGGAAAGAAGGAAAGACTGCGGTGAACTATAATACTTATTTCAGCTTTGAGAAATTGGGTAGAAAATTAGATATGCTTGGAGTAGAAGATTATGTGAAATATCAGTATGAATACCAGGTATTAAGAGGACAGGAGAATAATTTCGCATCCTATTTTGGAGGAAATGTGAGTGATCCGGATTTTTATACCAATGCTTATTCACGCATAGCCAGAGATTATGGCAATCGTGAAGGAATAGACTGGCAAGATATTATGTTTGGCAGTACAGCATTAATGCAAAATCACAATATTTCTGTATCCGGAGGAACAGCAAAGACTAAATTTATAGTAAACTATAACTTTATCGGACAAGATGGTATTCTCGCTAAAACCGGATATAATAAAAATAGCCTGCGTCTTAAACTTAATCACGAATTATATAAAGGTATAAGGTTCGATGCAAATATAGGCCTCAATGCGAATACTATAAAAGGAGGCGGTTCATTAGGTGGACGACTTAAAATGGCCCTTTTACAACCACCTACCGGAGGGGTGAGATTTACTAACGAACAGATGATTAACTCGGATATCAGAGATGAGATGCTGGTTTATGATAGTCAGTACGATATATCCAATCCAATTATTACCAATGATGCCATTACGCAGACCAGATATACCAGACAGCCAACAATCAACGCTGCGTTAGAAATAGATATTCCCTGGGTAAAAGATTTGACATTCCGTACAGCAGGAAGCTATTTCTGGCAACAGGTCCGTAGCGATTATTTTGACGACGGGCGTACATCGGCGGCCAGAGAAAAACAAGGGCCTTACGGGAGCAGAAATAATAATGAAAAGTTGACCAAACAGCTTTCCAATACCTTAACATACAAAAAAACGCTGGCCAACGCACATAACTTTAATGTAATGTTAGGCCAGGAAACATGGTACACAGAAACCATGAAATTGGATAACGATTACCTGAAGTTTCCAAAAGATAATTTTGGATTGAATAATACCTCAATGGCAGGACAGCAAATAACGGAATCCAGCCAGGGAAGAGAAGGTATAGTTTCTGTTTTTGGTCGTCTGATGTATAATTACAAAGATAAGTATTTGTTGTCGGCAACTGTTCGTGGTGATGGGTCATCGAAGTTTTCCAGAGAAAATCAATGGGGAACATTGTCTTCTGCCTCGGTAGGATGGCGTATTTCTGAAGAGCAGTTTATGAAAGACCTTACTTTCATTAACAGCTTGAAAATACGTGGAGGTTACGGTATTACAGGAAATAGTAATATCGATGATAATATGTATGTGACACAATATCAGGGAGGCAGGTACTGGATTGGAGAAACAGAAGCTCCTGCGCTTGTACCTCAAAGTGTATTGGGAAACCCAAATTTGGTGTGGGAAAGAACTAAGTCTTCTAATCTTGGTTTGGATTTATCTTTATTCAAAAGCCGGTTCAATTTAACATTTGATGTTTACAATAACCTTTCGGACAATCTACTGATTAAAAACGGAATTGCTAAATCTTCCGGTTATAACGACCAATTCCAGAATATCGCCTCTATCCGTAACAGGGGAGTCGAGTTCGTGATTAATACAGTTAACGTAAGAGCCGGTGGGTTTGAATGGCGTACGGATTTGAATATGTCTTTTAATAAATCCAAAGTGCAAAAACTGTATGGAGATGTAGGTAAATATATGATTACAAGTGTAGATAGTCGTATGGAGTTTATTGTACGCGAGGGAGAATCACTGGGACAGTTTTACGGGTTTAAATACGGAGGAATTTATACTACGGAAGATTTTAACCAAAATCTGGACGGAACATACTCACTTAAAGCGGGCGTTCCTCGTAAAAGTGGTCTAAACGCAGCTCAGGTTGCGGCTATAAAACCTGGAGATATCAAATTTATCCCTGTTACAGGCCAGACAGATAACAATGGGAATCCGGTTTGGAGCGAGAAGGACAGGACTGTATTAGGAAGTGCAGAACCTGAATTCTTTGGAGGTTTAAATAATACTTTCATATATAAAGGTTTCGATTTAAGCGTGTTTATGAATTTTAGCTATGGTAATGAGGTGTTTAATATGAATACTCAGCGTTTCATAGGACCTTATTATCCTAATCAGAATGCCACCGGCAATATGGTAAACCATTATATATTGGTAGATCCTGCTACAGGGAAAGAAACAAAAGATCTAAAACGCCTGGCAGAACTTAATCCGAACCAGTTTACAAGTGATGCTATCTGGAGTCTTAACGGAGCAAATAAAGAGACAGCCACTGTTGAAAAAACAGACTATAATCTGGAAGATGGTTCTTTCCTTCGTATCAATAACATCACGTTAGGGTATACTTTACCTGCACAGCTTACAAAAAAAGTACATATCAATAATTTAAGGATATTCTGTACTGCAAACAATGTTCACACTTTCACCAGGTATAAAGGATATGATCCTGAAGTCTCCGCTTCTGACCAAATATTAACCAGAGGCATTGATAACTCAGCCTATCCGAGAACACGCAGTTTTGTGGCAGGATTAAACCTAACATTTTAACTAACTCAAAGAATTGAATAACATGAAAAAAATTATCGATATATTCTCGCTTTGTGGCATACTATTACTTTTTAGTTCTTGTCAAAAATGGCTGGATATGCCATCCGAATCTAAATTCGATACAAATACCACTTTTGAAAATGCCAGTAAAGCCGAAATGGCTGTACTTGGAGCATATAGCGCCGCGATCAGTCAGGAAATGTATTACCAGCTTTTATCCGGTACAGACGAATGTATGTCTACAGAGAATAACAACAGCAAAGAAATATTTGCTCGTTATGCCTATGATGCAACCAATACGGTTAATAGTACTTATACAGCTATGTACTCTGCTGCGGAAAGAGCAAATAGCTGTATAAAAGGGATTACAGCATTGGCGTCAAAAAGTGGTTCAGATAAAATATTAACAGATAAACTTTTAGGAGAAGCTTATGCTATTCGCGCCTATGCTTATTTCAATATAGTACGTTTTTGGGGAGATGTACCTTTCTCTACAATCCCAACAATGGATGCAACCACCTTTACTCTGCCTCGTACCAATAGAGATATAATTTATGATCAGTGTGTAGCAGACCTGCAGAAAGCCACAGAGCTTATTCCATGGAAAAAAGAAGCCGGTATTCCGTCAGAGCGCATATCTAAACAGGCAGCTTATGGTTTGCTGGCCCGCGTGGCACTTCATGCTGCCGGATATTCATTGCGTTGGAATCTGGATACTTATGACGCCGGTTCGGTGAAACTGGCTACAAGGCCTGATGCTGCTCGTGTTACCGAACTTTACACTATAGCAAGAAATGCCTGCAATGCGGTTATGATCCAGAACGAAAACAGTCTGGTTAGTGATTTTGATAAACTTTGGCGAGATCTGCTGACAAAAAGATATAATGATGAGTCGATTTGGGAGTTTGGTATGTATGGTCCAAACCATCCGGATGTACGGTTAGCTTATACCTCCGGCATTTCAACACCAACAGGAAGCACTTACAGTAAATCGGGACCTCAGATTGCGGCTATGCCAACATTGTATTTTGAATATGAAGAAGGGGACCAACGTCGTGATGCAAGCATTTGTAATTATGAGATACTAAATGCAGCAGGTACTGCTTCCATGAATGCTTATCCCAGCAGGACAATAGGTAAATATCGCGCAACATGGAAAAAAGACAGAGGATCCAGTGATTCCAGAAGAGATGTCAATGCACCAATATTACGTTATGCGGATATCTTATTGATGTTTGCAGAGGCTGAAAGTAAGCTTAACGGAGTGACGGACGATGCAAAAGAAGCTTATGAAAAAGTAAGACTGCGCGCATTTAAAAACGATGCCGCAAAAATAGGAACTACACCCACAGATCCGCAAGAGTTCCTGAATGCTATTATCAAAGAGCGTAAACTGGAGCTTGCTTTTGAAGGTGTAAGAAGAACAGACCTTGTTCGTTGGGGAGTGCAATATGAAACTTTAATGGACGAAAAGAGCAAGTTAATTGATATGGCAAATCATACAGGGAAATATGCGAATATTCCAAAGTTTGCAGCCTATAAAAGAATTAACATGACAGTCTTTGAAGAACCTACTATTGGGTTACCGATTTATAAAACGTATTTAACCGAGCCAGATCAAACAGAAAAAAATCTGCTGACAGCGAACGGCTATACTTTAGTGAATTTATACGGTACCAATACAGGTGCGATGTTTTACAATAATGAGTTAAAAGCAGATGCAATATGGGTTACCCGTTTTTTCAATGGATTAACAAAAAATAAAACAGAATTGCTTCCGCTTAGCAATACCATGATGAATGAGAATCCGGAGCTGAGAGCGCAACAACATCCATTATACAGATAATATGAGAAGGACTTATAAATCGATAAGTTTAAGAATTTTACTTGTATGCTGTGTTTTAGCATGTGTTTACAAACCGGCAGCAGGACAAGCTCTGGCTTTTCCCAGCGCCGAAGGGTTTGGGAAATTCACAACCGGAGGACGAGGAGGAGAAGTTTATACAGTGACTAATCTCAACGATTCTGGCAAAGGTAGTTTAAGAAATGCTATCGAACAGAAAGGTCCCCGGATTATTGTCTTCGCCGTAGACGGGACAATAGATTTACAATCTAAGTTGGTAATATACAATGACAGTATTACCATTGCCGGGCAAAGTGCTCCCGGCGATGGTATCTGTTTAAAAGGTTATCCGCTTTATGTAAGAGCTAATAATGTCATTATCCGCTACGTTCGTGTACGAATGGGCGATATACATGCAATTGAAGACGATGCCATGGGAGCCTTGCGGGTAAAAAATCTAATCATGGATCATTGTTCGGCATCATGGTCGGTAGATGAATGCCTATCAGTTTATAATTCTACAAATGTAACCGTCCAATGGTGTATAGTTAGTCATAGTTTATCAAAAGCATCACACTCTAAAGGCGCTCACGGATTCGGAGGGATATGGGGTGGCTGTGGTGCTACTTTTCATCACAATCTCATCGCTCATCACAGTAGCCGTAACCCTCGCTTTGCTTCTGACGGATGCAACCCGGTAGACTTTCGGAATAATGTAGTATATAACTGGGGCTATAAGTCGGCATATGGTGGTGGCCGTGGAAACAAGGTCAATTTTGTTGCGAACTATTATAAACCAGGACCTGCTACATCTGAGGAAAAAAAAGCATGGTTCCTTGATCCTGCAGAAGACGGTACGGGTGCTTACTATGTTGCAGATAATATTATGGAAGGCAGTAAAGTCGTTACCACAGATAACTGGAAAGGTATCGGAGACAAGAATAGAATAAGAGCAACCGAACCCTTTGTGTCTGTCCCTATTTATCAGGACCTGGCTTTGGCTGCATATCATAAAGTATTGGAAAGTGCAGGCTGCAGTTTGCACCGCGATAGTTATGATAGACGAGTTATAGCAGAAGTCCGTACAGGGACCGCAAAAGGAGGAGAAACTTATGGAGGAGGAAATAAAGGGATAATTGATTCTCAAAATACAGTTGGAGGATGGCCGGAATTGGCAACAGGAATTTACCCTAAAGATAGTGATGGAGATGGTATACCTGACGCTTGGGAGATTAAACATGGCCTTAATTCAAATTCGGCAGAAGATGGTCGCAAGTACGCTTTAAGTAAAAACTACACTAATGTGGAGGTGTATCTGAATTCGCTGGTTGGTGAAGTTGAAAAAAAGAAAGGATGATAGCTTTTGTTGTAAATAAATCCCTTTTAATAATTGTATAAGATAAAAATTCAACCTACAAAGTGTTTGTATTACGTGTTTAACATAATCGTTTGATTTTTAATAGCTGTTTAAAATTCTTGTTCAGTTTAGTGAAGCTGTAACATAAGGGCATCTATACGAATTTAGTTTAAGATAGATTGGAATAACGAAAATAGAATAATATGAGAAAATGTTTTTTGATGGTTCTGCCATTATTTATGCTCTTTGCCTGTAAAACCGGAAAAGTACAGAAGATTGACAGGAATGCTCTTGTTGAAAGAAATAATCCCCGCGTACAAGAGATTGAAGAACTCTCTTCTCTATCAGTTGGTAATGGTAACTTTGCATTTACTGTTGATGCAACAGGCCTGCAAACCTTTCCGGAAGCGTATGAAAAAGGAGTTCCGCTTGGAACCCAGTCACAGTGGGGTTGGCATAGTTTCCCTAACCCGAATCACTATAAATTTGAGGAAACATTAAAGGAATATGACTTTAGAGGAAAAAAAGAACTGTATTCGGTACAGTTTAACGAACCCGGAAGACATAAAGAAGCCGCAGATTGGTATCGTGTTAATCCGCATCGTTTACATTTAGGAAATATTGGTTTAGAGTTAATAAATGATAAAGGAACTCAGGCGAAAACAGACGAAATAAAATCTATTGATCAAACTCTTGATCTGTGGAACGGTTTGGTTAAGAGTAAATTTAGTTTTGATGCTGATTCTGTTCAGGTAGAGACAGCATGTCATCCGCAAAAAGATCAGATTGGAGTTTCTATTCATTCTCCATTGATTACTAAAGGCAAACTGAAGGTTAATTTCCGATTTTCTTATCCAACAGGAAATCATACCGACGATGCTTGCAACAGAAGTGTTCCCGACAAGCATAAAACTATTATTATAGCTCAGGATGATCATTCTGTTATATTTAAACGTGAATTGGATAGTACAAGCTATTATGTTACCGTTAAATGGGAAGGAAAAGCAACTGTAAAAGAAAAAGAGGCTCACTACTTCATTCTTGATCCTACCGATGGAAAAATCTCTTTCACTTGTGAGTTTACTAACGAAAAACCTTCCGATTTAAATAGTCCGGTAAAAGAAACATTTGCCGAATCGTCCAAATACTGGCAAAATTTCTGGCAACGAGGCGGAGCAATTGATTTTTCTAAGGCAACAGATGCAAGAGCAAAAGAATTAGAAAGAAGAGTAATCCTTTCACAATATTTAATGGCCATTCAGTCTGCCGGTATGTATCCTCCACAAGAGACAGGATTAACTTATAACAGCTGGTTTGGTAAATTTCATCTGGAGATGCACTGGTGGCATGCCGTACACTTCGCGCTTTGGAACCGGATAGATTTATTAGAACGCAGTATGGATTGGTATGCGAAAGCTTATCCAATAGCAAAATCAATTGCTAAAAGGCAGGGATTTGATGGAGCCAGATGGATGAAAATGACCGATCCTTCGGGAGTGGAGGCGCCATCAAAAGTAGGGTCATTTCTTATTTGGCAACAGCCTCATTTTATATATATGGCCGAGTTAATTTATAGAAATAACCCCTCTGATGAAGTAGTTAAAAAATATGGTGCACTGGTAGAAGAAACTGCAAAATTTATGGCATCGTTTGCTACTTATGATCAATTAGAAGGTCGTTATTTATTGAAAGGGATTATTGCTGCGCAGGAAACATTAAGAGCGTCTGAAACCATTAATCCCCCATTTGAAGTTTCTTATTGGCATTATGCAATGAATGTTGCACAGAAGTGGAGAGAAAGAGCCGGACAGAAACGTAATTTAGAATGGGATGAACTGATAGATAAATTGTCTCCGTTGGCATCAAAAGACGGTTTATACCTGGCTTCAGAAGATGCTGTTGATACTTATGTAGACATCCGCTTTACATCAGACCACCCGGCAGTATTGGGAGCTATGGGAATATTGCCTCAAAATAAACTGATAAGAAGTGATTATATGTCCAATACGCTGAATTGGGTGTTAGAGAACTGGAATTGGGGTAAGACATGGGGATGGGATTATCCAATGACAGCTATGTGCGCTGCCAGATTAAATGAACCGGCAAAAGCGGTAGATGCATTGTTAATGGATAAACGAACCAATACGTATTTACTTAACGGTCATAATTATCAGGACTCAAGGTTAAGAGTTTATCTGCCCGGAAATGGCGGGCTGTTGACAGCTGTGGCTATGATGTGTGCCGGCTGGGATGGGAACAAAGTTGATACACCGGGCTTCCCTAAAGATGGTAGCTGGGATGTAGTTTGGGAAGACTTAAAGCCCTTGCCGTAACTTGTAGAAAGCTTTGTTGGGAAAAAATTGTCCACGCTGAATTTGCCAGCCTGGTAGTAGGCAAATTCAGCATCTTTATTGAGATCTTGAATCTCGAAAACAGCCGATCTCATCAAAACTAGTTTTGAGTCAGTCTATTTTTTAACTAAAACCGATAATGAAAAATATATTCTTATTCATCATTTGCTTCTTAAACTTACAAATCGTTTCTGCTCAAAAAACAGGAATCCTGTTTGCGAATTCGGAAATGAAACGTTTCCCCGAAGCCTGGCAGCTTGACCATGGAAAAAGATTGTACTTTGGCTATTCACAAGGGGTAGGTTGTACCGCCATGTTACAGGTGTGGAAAGCAACCGGAGACAGGAAGTATTTTAATTATGTGGAACAGTGGGCTGATACAATCATAAATGATAAAGGTGAAATTCATCTGTATAAAGTAGAGACCTATAATGTCGATTATATTAACCCGGGAAAGATACTATTTGATTTATATAAAGAAACCGGAAAAGAGAAGTACAAACTGGCTATGGATCTGCTTGTAAAGCAGTTGAAAAATCATCCCAGAACACATGAAGGTGTTTTTTGGCATAAACTGATTTATCCACACCAGATTTGGCTTGATGGCTTGTATATGGCCGATCCTTTTCTGGCACAATACGCAGTTACTTTTAATCAATTAGAGTGGATTGATGATGTCATTAACCAGTTTTTGGTAACCGCTAAACGAACTTATGATTTTAAAACCGGGCTCTATTACCATGCTTATGACGAGAGTAAGCAACAAAGATGGGCCAATAAAATAACAGGTCAATCTCCAAACTTTTGGGGGCGAAGTATAGGCTGGTGGTATATGGCACTGGTAGATGTGCTCGATTTTATCCCTCAAAATCATCCCAAAAGATCAGAACTGAGAACTATTATACAGGATTTGGCAGATACGCTACCTAAATATCAGGACAAAAACGGTTTGTGGTATCAGGTATTGGATAAACCAGATTATCAGGGGAATTATCATGAAGCATCTGTGTCATCGATGTTTATGTATGGATATGCCAAAGCGGTAAAGAAGGGTTATTTAGATAAAAAATATCTTAAAATAGCAGAAAAGGCCTATGAGGGTATTATGAAGGATTTAATTAAAAAGAATACAGATGGTACACTCACTTTAACAAAATGCTGTGCTGTGGCTGGACTTGGTGGTAGTCCCTGCAGAGATGGTAGTATAGATTATTATATAAATGAACGAGTTAGAGATAACGATGCGAAGGCAACGGGTCCGTTCATTATGGGGTGTTTGTATCTGGGTAAATAGAAATATAGAATATCATGAAACAGATAAGAGTAATATTAGCTGCGGTATTAATTTCTTTATGGAGTAATTCCCTTTTTTCACAAGATCCGAGAGAGCGGAATTATTTATACGAAATATTAAAACCTAATCATGCCGAAAAGCCGGAAGTAAAAGGTTTTGCTAGGGAGCGAATAGCGGAAAAACTTGATAGAGGTTTAACACTGGCTATTGGAAAAGAAGGGAAAGGAACACATATAAGCTGGAGATTATTAAAATCAGATAGCAAATCTGTTGCCTTCAATGTATATCGATCGATTGACAATAAAACAAAAAAGCTAAACAAAGTGCCCATAACGGCAACAACCGATTTTTTGGATATTGATGCAAATAGTAAAAAAGCCATTTATTGGGTAGAAGCTGTCAACGGTCGGACCAAGATCATTTCTAACAAAAAATCATTAGCAGCAACTGTTTCTGGAGAAGCTAATTATACCAGTATAAAACTGAAAGATCCAAATGTTATTGCTGGTCGGGTAGCTGTTGCTGACCTGAATGGAGATGGTATTTATGATTATATCATTCGCCATCCCAACAGCAATGTAGATCCTGGTACCGTTAATCCTAATGATGGGACAACTTATAAAATAGAAGCCTATCTGAGTGACGGGACATATTTATGGACTGCCGATTTGGGGCCAGGTATTGAACCCGGTGTCTGGTACTCGCCCTTTATAGTGTACGATTTTGATGGGGATGGGAAAGCAGAAGTTGCCTTGAAAACCGCGGGTAATGATTATTTGAAGAACGATAAAGGACGCGTATACGGTGGCAGCGAATACCTGTCAATATTGAATGGTATGACCGGAAAAGAAATTGCCCGGGTAGACTGGCCAGAAAGGAATGACAGATATGGAAACTTAATCCGACAAAATCGAAATCAGATTGGTATGGCCTATTTAGACGGAAAAACACCCTGTATTTTAGCTGCCCGTGGCACCTATAAATTGTTAGTAGTAGATGCCTGGCAATTTAACAATGGGAAATTAGAAAAATTGTGGCGTTGGGATGGAGATGAAGAGAATCCGGTAGTGAGGAGTCAGGGGGCACATAATATGGTTTGCGGAGATGTTGACGGAGATGGAAAAGAAGAAATACTATTAGGTTCCTGCATGCTCAACAGTAACGGCACACTACGATGGTCTACTGGGCTTGGTCACTCCGATAAAGCCTACCTTACGGATATTGATCCAGATAGAAAAGGATTGGAAGTGTTTTTAGCGATAGAACCATGGATAGATAATGGATATGGCGTTTGTACGGTTGATGCTAACACCGGAGAAAGAATATGGGGAATAGGACATAAGACATTCCATGTTGGAGACGGTATGGTTGCCGATATTGATCCTTCAAGTCCGGGTTTGGAATGTTTTGCCTCTGAAGATAAAAAAGGCGGTTCTTCTGATAAGTATTTATTAAGTGCACAAGGCAAAAGATTAGCTTCTAATGCGGATGTTCCACCTTGCAGAAATTGGATATGGTGGGATTCCGGTAACACCCGCCAGTTGTTTTTTGGTGATGATAATCGGTGGGGCGCAGAATCCATGTCAAAAGGAAAAAATCAGTCTATCGGTTACTGGAAAGGTGAAAAAATTACCAATGGAATATATGGTGACATCATCATGATTGCAGATCTTTTTGGAGATTGGCGTGAAGAGGTCGTTACTGCTTTACCAGGAGAGTTGCGTATCTATCATACAAATATTCCGGCAAAAGATCGTAAAATAACATTAATGCAGGATGCCATTTATAGAAGTTATGTACTTCAACGATCACAGGGTTATCCTCAGGCTCCCGTTCCATCCTATTATTTGGGAAATTAACCCGCTCATTATTATTAAAAGAAAAAGATGAAAAAGATATTGTTGTTGATATTATTGTTTATTGTAAACCATGCAGCAAAGGCAAATCCGTACGAGCATTTATATACTAATTTGCCGTTTGATATGCCCCGGTTGTCTATTCCCCGGTTTCCCGATAATAAGGTAGATATTACCGAATTTGGAGGCGTAGGAGATGGAATACATCTGAATACAGGCGCATTTAAACAAGCTATTGATGCACTTGCTGCTAAAGGAGGAGGTGTGCTTATTGTCCCTTCGGGAATTTGGTTTACCGGCCCCATTGAACTAAAAAGTAATATTAATTTGCATCTGAAGGACCGGGCTATTATTCTTTTTTCTCCTGATAAAGATTTGTACCCGCTTGTAGAAACATCATTCGAAGGATTGGATACCAGACGTTGCCAATCTCCTATATCAGGTAAGAATTTAACGAATATAGCAATTACAGGAAGTGGGGCAATTGATGGAAACGGCCATTTTTGGCGCCCTCTTAAAAAGCAGAAGGTAACAGAAAGTTTTTGGAGAAAAACAGTTGCAAGCGGGGGTGTGCTTAAGCGTGATGACTATTGGATGCCATCTGCCCAGTATTTACACGGAGATACCATTAGTGATATGAATGTTCCGCGGCACTTTACAACAGAAGAAGAATGGAAATCTGTTCGCGATTTTTTACGCCCTGTAATGGTTAGCTTTCAACAATGTGAAAATATCTATCTGCAAGGTGTTATTTTTCAAAATTCCCCTGCATGGAATATCCATCCGTTAATGTGCGAAAATGTGATCA
This sequence comes from Pseudopedobacter sp., assembly GCF_040392825.1. NCBI lineage: Bacteria > Pseudomonadati > Bacteroidota > Sphingobacteriia > Sphingobacteriales > Sphingobacteriaceae > Pseudopedobacter > Pseudopedobacter sp. The sequence goes on along the minus strand of NZ_JBEBVH010000034.1, from coordinate 5,392 downwards.
TAGATGGGATACAGGTTCGCAATCCATCTTACGCACAAAATGGAGATGGGCTGGATTTAGAGTCCTGCAAAAATGTAATCGTAACCAATAGTTCTTTTGATGTGGGTGATGATGGCATTTGTATCAAGTCGGGAAAAGATGAAGATGGCAGAAAAAGAGGAATACCATGCGAGAACATCATTGTAGATAATTGTACTGTGTTTAAAGGACACGGAGGTTTCGTAGTAGGAAGTGAAATGTCGGGCGGAGTCAGAAACATCGCTGTATCAAATTGTCAGTTCCTGGGAACGGATGTTGGTTTACGTTTTAAAAGCAAACGAGGGAGAGGTGGTGTAGTAGAAAAGATTTTTATATCCAACATCAGTATGATTGATATTGCAACAGAACCCATACATTTTAACCTCTACTATGGTGGGAAATCTGTAGTTGAAGATCTTGAAGATGGCACAAAGATTATATCTCAGCAGAATCTGCCTCCGGTAAATGAAACAACGCCAACATTTAAAGACATCATTATTAAAAATGTCTATTGCAGTAACGCAAATAAGGCCATGTATTTTTACGGTTTACCCGAGCACAACATTAAAAACCTAAGGATTGAAGACTTTGTGGTACATTCAAACCAGGGTGCCGAGATACTGGAATCGGAAAATATAATACTGAAAAATATCAGTATTTACCCAAAGAAAGGTGCAGCCATACAGTTTGGTAACGTAAGAAATGTCGTTGTTGATGGTCTGCAAACCCGAACAGAGCCAGATACTGTAATAACAGTATCAGGAAGCAAAACAGATAATGTGCTGATAAAAGCGAAATACGACTATAATCAAATAAAACTGTCTAAAGGTTTGACAAAAGGTAAAGTTAAACTCGTGAAGCAATAAGTTTTAAAGTTCAAGCATAGGGAGAATCTCAAATAAAAGAAACATGACAAAAAGAACATTTTTATTAATTACTATTTTGACTCTTGGCATAAGTCAGCTGTTTGCTCAGGCAACTTTTAAAGCCGATGAATTGGCAAGAACAATTGCCGATCGTATCATTTCAGAAACACCTTATACGTTTATCCATAAAGAAACAAAGCAAGTCTATCCAGGTTTAAAGGGTATTCCGTTCACAATGGATATGAAAGTAGCTAACAAGTACAATGACTGGCACTATACTAATGGAGTACTGCAAATTGCTCTGTTAGAATTGAGCGAATTATCAGGAAATGAAAAGTATGTGGAATATGTAGATAAAAACATGCAATTCGTTTTTAATAAGGACAACCTGGCCTATTTCAAAAAGCAGTTTGACGAAGGATTTAAAAAAGGAGGCTGGCGGGGCATACGCGGTTTATCATGGCACATGATTTTCAGAAATAAACGACTGGATGATAATGGTCCCATGGGAGCAAGTTTGATAGATCTTTATGCAAAACGCCCAAATAAATCGTATCTGGATTATATTAAAACGACCGAACAGCATTTAATGGTTGCCGAACCAAGATTAAAGGATGGAACGATTGCCCGTATCTGGCCTCATGAAAATACAATTTGGGCGGATGATCTTTTTATGGCACTTTCTTTTTTATGCCGTATGGGAAAAATGACCGGAGATATGAAGTATTTTGATGATGCCGTAAACCAGGTGCTCAATTATCATAAATATCTGTGGCATCCCGGAAAGGAAATATATTACCACTGTTTTCATACCGATGTTAATGAACATGGTGTTGCACATTGGTCCAGAGCGAATGGTTGGATGCTGATGGCGAAAGCAGATTTGTTGGCCATGTTACCCAAAGATCATCCAAGGAGAAAGGAGTTGATAGAGAATTATAACATGCAGATAAAAGGACTTTTACAATATCAGGGGAAAAGTGGTTTATGGTATCAGCTATTAGACAAAACAGATTCATATGAGGAAATAACCGGAACCGCAATGTTTGTTTTTGGAATAGCCAAAGGAGTACGAGAGGGGTGGATTAATAAAGATTACATATATGCCGCAGAACAGGGACTGAAAGGTATGAATACCAAAATGACAAATAGTGGCGATGTTACAAGTATATGTGTAGGAACAGGAATTATGCCTTCTCTAACATTTTATTATAATCGTCCTACCCAGAAAAATGATCCTATGGGAAAAGGACCTGTTTTACGGGCTCTGGTTGAAATGGCTAAGGCTAAAAAATATTCTGAAATTTCTGCGGATGCTCAATATGATAAAATCAAATAAAATAGCGCTTCAGAAAATGATTCTAAATTGTAATTGAATGATGATTTTAAAAACTTAAAACGTTTTTCTTTAATAGTGTTTGCTCAGATTCATCGGAAAGAGTCTGAGCAGGCTCCTTTAAAGCCGTCGAACAGTTAATGCTAGTTTTAATTTAGGCCGCTTTTTTACCGGCAAGATTTTATGCTTCCTCTTTTCAAGTATTAAATGTTATTTTGTATTACTGGATTTGTCTGAATTTTCTAATCATAAAGCAGATACTTTTTTCTCATCTTTTTATAAGCTTCCAGACTGGGCTCCCATGTCTTACGGATTTCTTCTTCGGACTTACCTGCTTCAATCTGTTTTTTAAACTCCGAATCGCCGGAAAGATAATCGATATTACCAATTTGTCTGTGAATACTCCTGTCAAAGAATTTAGCTTTATCGGGGAATTTAGAATATAACTCAATCATCCAGGTCAGGTTAATCTTCCTGGATTTAACCAGCTTTTCCAGATCATAATTACGCAAGTCTAAGCCATAACAAGTTTGATCTTGATAAAGTGGATCTTCAGCCCTGCCTGGCATAGAAACAGGAACATAAGAAAAACTGTAAATCCCTTTGTACATTGGTCCGCCTACAACTGTGAAAGGATAATCTGTCCCACGTCCATGATTTAAAGCAACTCCTTCAAACAGGCAGGTAGAAGGATAAAGCAAAATGCCTGCTTCTGTATTCAGGTTAGGAGAGGGGTTCACAGATAGTTTGTACAACATATTATGGCTATAATTAGCATTTTTGATAATATTGAGCTTGCATTTCAGGCCATCTGCCAACCAGCCTTCTCCGTTAACCATTTGTGCAAATTCAGCTACAGTTAAACCATGACTTATAGGGATCGGAAATTGTCCGATTCCCGATTTCAGTTTCATATCCAGAATGGGACCATCAATCAAATAAGCATTAGGATTTGGACGGTCCAGAATCATCAATTCCTTACCATATCTGGCACTAGACTCCATGATATCTCTTAAAGTATTGATGTTGGTATAAAATCTGCAACCAACATCCTGAATATCAAAAATGAGAATATCTATATCGATCAAATCCTCCTTACTCGGTTTTCTTTTCTCTCCATAAAGCGATATAATTTTGACTCCTGTATCTTGATCTATTTCGTCAAAAACCTCAGTTCCATTACTGGCCTTACCCCGAAAACCATGCTCCGGTCCAAACACTTTAACTACCTTCACGCCTCGCTTTAATAAACTATCCAGCAAATGTGTATTGCCAATTATACTCGTTTGGTTAGCTACCAAAGCGACACGTTTTCCTTTCAGTTTGTCGATATAGCGTTCAGTTTGTTCGGCCCCGGTTTTTATGATGTCATTGGAATATTTCAATTGAGCATGCGATAAATTTGAAGCTAGAATCAGGCCCAAAGTCATGTGAAGTATTCTTTTCATAAGTAGATGATTTAGATATTACTAAAGATAAGAAAATTTAGTGTGATAAAACGCGCAGAAATTAATGCGAAGAATATGTAACCCCTTCTTATTCAATGAAGACCGGCGTGTTGTGCTTTCCCGGATTGAATTTATCCAGACAGATTTGTTTATAATTCCTGCCAATAGGAATTTTTGTGTTTTCTATTATAACATAATTGGGATTATAGCCTGTTACCTTATTCAACGGGACAATAAAAGAACGGTGTACTCTTAGAAATGCCCAGATTGGCAACAGGTTTTCCATAGAACTTATCTTCTGCTTGGTAATGTAGGTATTCTTTTTAGTAACAACTTTTATGTAGTCCTTATCACTTTCTATCCAGAGAATTTCTTCGGTATCCAGTTTAATCAACTGGCGATCAATGCGCATGTATATATAAAAGGGCTGAGACGCAGAGAAAGGTTTTGCTGATTCTGTAGTAACAGGTCGGGATATAGATTGCAGCTTATATAAATTTATGACCTTGTCTATGGCCCGAAGGAAGCGGTCAAACGGAATAGGTTTCAGCAAATAGTCAACAGCATTTAAATCAAACCCTTCAATGGCATATTCCTGATAGGCGGTTGTGAAAATTATAAGCGGAGGATTTTGCAGACTCCTTACCAGATCGGTTCCCGATAGCCCGGGCATACTGATGTCTAGAAACATTAAATCTACCTTACTTTTTTGAAGCTCCTGAAATGCGCTGATGGCGTTTGTATAAGTTCCCAACAGTTCAATCTCCTTAATTTGGGCAACATACTTTCTAATAACCTCAATAGCATGGGGTTCATCATCTACTATAAGTGTCCGAAGTGGCTCTGTCATTAGGCAATCAGTTAGTCAGGGTAATATTTAGCACAGTGATAAAACAATCCTGTTCATCGAAAAAATTCAGGGAGTGTCTGCCGGGATATAACAGTTCTAAACGTTTTCGTACATTCTCAATACCGATTTTTCCCGCTGGATTATTTGAGTCATTATTCATATCCGCTTTGCTATTGCTGATATTTAAGGTAAGATTATTATCCTGTATATGCAATTGGATATTGATCCAGGGTGTGTCAATAGTTGAAGCAATACCATGTTTAAAGGCATTTTCTATCAAAGGCAGCATAAGCAGGGGAGCTATCTGTAAATTTCCGGTATTGTTGCAGATAAATATGTTTAGTTCAAGACGTTCCTCATACCTGATCTTTTCTAGTTTAATATAGTCATGTAAGATTTCAATATCCCTCTTTAGAGACACCAGTTGCGCGGTACATTCATACAAAGAATACCGGAGTATATTGGAAATGCCCAGAACTACTTCGGGCGTTTTTTCTGATTTGTCGAGCGAGAGTGAGTAAATATTATTCAAAGAATTAAACAGGAAATGTGGATGCAATTGTGTTTTCAAAGCATTCAGCTCAGCCTGTAAAGCAGATTGCTTTCTTTCATGAGAAAGCGTAAAAAGCTGTAATGTAATGCCTATCCAGACTACTGCGTTGCTTCTTTCAATTGCAGTAACGAAAAAAATAGGATTTAATAACTGTTCGGTCCGGCTCATTTGCATTCTTGCCCAGGAAAAGCTGCTAATATGCTGCATATAAAACCGGTATATGTACGGATCTGTTATAAAGATTTCGACAAGGCGGTACAGGACAGCAATGAATATCATAACAGTTAATGTCGTCAAAAAAGCTTTTACATATTGGCTCCT
>NZ_JBEBVH010000033.1:0-22640 GCF_040392825.1 Pseudopedobacter sp. | reverse complement strand
CCCGCGACCCCATGCGTGACAGGCATGTATTCTAACCAGCTGAACTACCAGACCCTCTTCCCGTCTCTTGCGATTGGGAGTGCAAATATAAACATTTGTTCTTATTTACAACACTATTTTTTCTATTTCGACTTATCTATTTAGGAATCAGAATTTTATTTTTCTAAAATTCCTAATTGGCTTAAAATCTGACTCTGTGTTACAAAATACTCTTTGTCTTTTCGAATTGAATTGTATACTTCATCAAACACCAGCATATAATCGCCTTTACCTGCAGGTACTTTTACAGTTGTTTTCTCTCCAGCTTCTGAGATATAAACTAATTTACCCTCATGATTGTCATTTTCAATACCATAACCTGCCATTGCGGGTTTTATTCCTGTTAGCAATTGAGCTTCCTGAATATCGGCTCTATATTTTGTAAATGTGCCATTAGTTCCATAAATACTATAAGCTGGTGGTTCATCTACCACCAACATATTTGCTGTTACATATACATTCAAGCCACTTTTATACTTTAAATGTACATTTGCATAATCGTCTACCAAAGAATTTGGCCTGTTGCGGCTGTATACTTTTTCAAATTCATCCGGAGAGCCAAATAAAGCAATTGCCTGGTCTAAAATATGTGCACCCAAGTCATATAAAATCCCCGAACCAGGAATATTCTCTTCCTTAAAGAATTTATGACTGATTTCATTTCTATATCTGTCGAACCGAAAGTGAGCTTCTACAATTTTTCCTAAAGTTCCTTTTTCTACTATTTCCTTAACAGATAAAAAATCGCTATCAAACCTTCTGTTCTGGTAAGCCAACACCTTTAAATTCTTTCTATATGCTAAAGCGAAAAGGTCTTCTGCTTCTTTCCTTAATACAGCAACGGGTTTTTCTATCAAAACATGTTTTCCTGCATTCAATGCTTCTTTAGCATATTGATAATGTGTAAAATTTGGTGTGTTAACCACTACCAGTTCAATAGATTCGTCTGCAAGGAGATCTTCATAATTTCTAATATGTGCAATCTCTGGATAATCTTCAGCCGCCATGTTTTTACTCCTTTCCACAATAGCTGCCAATTCAAATCCATGGTGTGCAGAAATAAACGGGGCATGAAATACCTTCCCTGACATGCCATATGCCAAAAGCCCTGTTTTAATTGGTTTTTCCATAAATAGTTTAAAAATTAATGAATAAAATTACAGACTGCCTATACTGTTATTATCCTGTACTGTAATTGATACGGGAATAGAATATTCACTTTCGTTTTTCATTCTATCTATAGCATTAACCACATAATTATAGTTCTTTCCCGCTTCCACATCCTTATCTTCCCAGGATGTAACGTCTCCGTAGTAAACATTTTTAATAGCGGTTGCCTTTTCTGTATTTACTTCTTCGCCGTTCTCGAAACGATAAACCACATAACCATAGGTGGCCTCTTGGTCTTTAGCTTCCAGTGGTTGCTTCCATGATAAAACTACATGCTTATTCATTTGTATAGCCAATACATTTTGAGGGTTATAGGGCGCAACAGAATCTACCCAAAGCATCACCGGAGGCAATGAAGGATACTTGTAATAATTATTTATTAAAGAGTCAGATACACCTAAACGGTTTGTAGTTAAAGATTTAGAGCTAAAATAAATACTCCCCTGTACTCTGGGGTTTTGTCTGTTATATATAATCTGATTAGGAATTTGCTTAGGATTTCTCCATGCAAAATCCTTCGGATCATTTATTCGATAAGCACCATGACCAATATACAGGTGCCTCCCATAGGAATTTTCGCTCCACCAGTCTACCAACTTCGCATATGGTGCGGGCACCGATTCAAAAGACCAATATATTTGTGGATTGATATAATCTACCCAACCTTCTTTAACCCATTTTCTGGAGTCTGCATAAAGGCCATGATATGAATCTCCACCATTGGTTTCGGAACCTTCAGCACTTTGCCTTTTGTTCTGCCATATTCCGAAAGGGCTAATACCAAACTTCACATACTTTTTATAATGCTTGATACTATCAGAAACCATTTTAATTAGTTTGTCTACGTTGTCTCTTCGCCAATCTGCAATTGAAGAGAAATTTTGATCATTATAATTTCTGAAGCTTTCAGCATCATTTATAATCTGGCCTTTAATTCCATATGGATAGAAATAATCGTCAAAATGAACGCCATCAATATCATAATTTTTAACGACATTTAATATGACCTGAGTAATGTACGCTCTTACTTCCGGAATACCAGGATCAAAAAGCTTTTTTCCTCCGTAAGAGAAAAACCATTCTGGTTTCTGTTTTGTAATATGACTGGAATGAATACTGGAAACAGCATCAAAAGTCGCTCTGTACGGATTAAACCAGGCATGAAGTTCCATTCCTCGTTTATGACATTCTTCTATCGCAAACTTTAAAGGATCGTAAAATTCATTCGGCCCTTTACCCTGCTCTCCAGTAAGCCACTGAGACCATGGCTCGTTTGAATTAGCATAAAGCGCATCTGCTGCCGGCCTGATTTGAAACATTACTGCATTCAAACCCTGCCTTTGATGCTGATCTAAAATAGCTATTAAATCTTTTTTTTGTTTTTCGGCATCCCAGACACCTTTAGTTGGCCAGTCTATATTGGCAACAGTAGCGATCCAGACACCTCTAAATTCTCTTTTGGGTAATTCAACTTCTTGTGCTCTTAAACCTAAACATAATATCAACAACACGCCGAGCGTTAAAAGCCTCATTTCTAATCTCATCAAATTCTTTTTTTTAACTGTGCAAAGATAATGAAACAATGAACGTTAAAAAATAAAACAAAGTGTGCAACAATTTAGTGATAAAAAAAAGCGTTACAACATGTACATTTTAACTTATTTTTATATTTTCGAATGATAAAACACACATTTTGCATCTATGGAATAATTTTTGCTTGCAAAATGACAAAATCTAAAACACACATACTCTCTTATAGAATTTGACATGGAAAATCAGGAACAAAAAAAGAAAGATACCAATAAAATTTACTTCCTTATTGCTGTTATTGTAGCCTTGTTAGGTACAAATGCCTATTTATTCTTCCAAAAGAATAAGTCTGATAAAAGAATTGTCACTGTTAGTGATGAAAGAACCGCGCTGCAAGCAGAACTGGAAAAATTAGAAGTAGAATTGGAACAGGCCACAACTACCACAACTCAGTTATCCGATGATTTAAAAGTTAAGGATGAAGAGCTTAAAGCAAAAATTGCCGAGTTGAGAACTGCATTAAATAAAGGTCAACTTACCGCTGGGGAATTGCAGAAAGCTAAAGAAGACATTAAGCAATTGAGATACTTCGTTACCAAATATACTGACGATATTGAAATACTTCAACAAAAGAATGCTTCCCTCACTTCAGAAAGAGACAGTTTAAAAGCTACCGTCTCTAATGTAAGCCGCGTAGCGGAAGATCTGTCTAAGGCAAACGACTCTCTTAATACAAAAGTAAAAGAAGGGGCAGCCATTAAAACCAGTTATGTAGAAATAGGAACATTTCGTGTAAGGTCTAATGGCAAGGAAACACAAGTAACACGGGCTAATACGGCTCAAAAAATAAAAGTCGCCTTCACCATTAACCCCAATCCATTAGCTTTTAAAGGAATGCATGATATTTATATGCGTGTTATGGACCCTGCCGGAAATTTAATTATCGGCGAAGGTGGTATGTTCATTGCTAACAATCAGGAATATCAATACACCTACAAAACTGCTCTGGAATATAATGGGGAAGCTAAATCTTATGTAGTTGACTGGGCAAACAGGGCTCCTTTTGAAGCGGGAACTTATACAGTGATTCTTTATGCAGATGGCGGGACTATGGGCCGAGGGACCTTCTCCCTAAAATAGATTTTAATCCGGATTTAAAAATCCGGATTTTTTTTTGCCAAATTTATATCTTAGAAACTTATTACACCTATAATCTTTTAACATAACATGGATTCTAAGAAATATTACATTCTGCTTTTTTTAGCACTTTTATTATCTACCGTTTCTTTTTCTCAGGACTTAGTCTGGAATAATCCTCAAAACCATACACAGAACATCGTTCAGGGTACAGGCTGGCCTAAAGAACTGAAAGGCACATATAACAGATTGCCGGAAAGAATAAAACCCGAAGCAAGAAAGCCAGTATGGAATCTTTCTTTACAAAGTGCCGGGAATTACATAGAATTTAAAAGCGATGCCAAATATCTTGAAGTCAAATATATAGTAGAAAAGAAAGACTATGCTATGCCTCATATGCCTTCAACTGGTGTATCTGGCCTGGATCTTTACCTAAAAAATGGTGATAGCTGGCTCTGGGAACCTGGAAAATACAATTTCAAAGATACAATTACCTATAAATTTGATAATATAGATATTACTCAGGAAAGAGTGTTCAGGCTATATTTACCTTTATACAATCAGGTAACCTGGTTGGAGATTGGTAGCCCAAAAGGGAAAAAGTTTACTTTTTTACCTCTAAACCCGGACAAGCCTATTGTGGTATATGGAACATCCATCGCTCAGGGCGCATGCGCCAGCAGACCAGGTCTGGCCTGGACATCTCTACTTGGAAGATACATGAATCAAAATATAATCAATTTAGGATTCTCAGGTAATGGAATACTGGACAAACCTATTGTTGACATTATTTCTGAAATAGACGCCAAACTATTCATTTTAGACAATATGCCCAATTTAGATGATTCTTCTCGTTTTCCGGAGTCTGATGTTAAAGAACGTGTATTTTATGCCATTCAGAAAATTAGAAAAAATCATCCTAAAACTCCTATTCTTTTAACACAACATAGTGGAGGGAATACGGCTTTGGTTATTGAAAAGCAAAGAAATGACGCTTTTCACAGAATTAACGATATTATATTAAAATGCTATACTGAAGTCAGAAAAAGCGACAACAACATCTATTTTCTAAACACAAAATCAATTAACATGGGAATAGATTCTACTGTTGATGGCTTGCATCCAAACGATATAGGCATGGTGGAACACGCTAAAGCCTATGAAAAGTTAATTTCCCAGATTTTGAAATAAAAATAAACAAACGTTCCTGTTACGGGATTACTGTTGGTAAGAATAAAAAGTTCAATAATATCTATAATTATCCTTACTCTTCTAATAATCCGGACAGACAGTGGCCTATGTATACTGGCTTTTTCCTTTTTTATGATCCAAGGAGCTCTGTTTTAAGGGACTCCTGGACCATAGAAAAGCCGATAAGAGCAAGAAGGCATATCCTTACTACAACGTTATATCACCACTGGATCTTTCATCTGCTCTAAAACAAAGATTACTTCATCAATATTTTTAACATCCTCTACGGCTATCCTTAAAGTATTTTTTACTTCCTTAAGATTCACCCTTCTTGGATTGTGCTGTGCATATAGCAGAATATTTCCAAACATTTCTGATTCAAAATATTTTGATTGCTTATCGGAAACAAAATAGCCTCTTAAAATGCTCTTTTTCCAGCTAATTTTTTCTAATCCGATCTCTTTTCCCAGCCATTGTAATTCCACCGTTCTTAATAAGTCCCAAACCTGCTTAGGCAATGCTCCAAATCGGTCTTCTAACTTCTTCGCAAAGGCTTTCAGATTTTCCTTATCTTCTACTTTAGACAATTCGGTATACAGGTTATAACGTTCCTGTATATTGGTTACGTATTCATCCGGAATAAGCAGTTCCATATCGGTTTCAATCTGCGTAGCACTTACAAAAGGTCTCGGTTTCTCATTCGCAAATACCTCCCTAAATTCTTCATCTTTTAATTCCTGAATGGCCTCGTCCAATATTTTATGGTACATGTCAAAACCTATTTCGGCAATAAACCCGCTTTGCTCTGCTCCAAGTAAATTTCCGCTTCCACGTATATCCAAATCTCTCATAGCTACATTAAAACCACTTCCCAATTCGGAAAATTCCTCTATCGCACTTAGACGCTTTCTTGCCTCGGGTGTAAGTGTCGACAACGGTGGGCTTAACAAATAACAAAAAGCTTTTTTGTTAGAACGCCCTACACGACCACGCATTTGATGCAAATCACTCAACCCGAACATATGTGCATGATTGATTAAAATGGTATTTGCGTTAGGAACATCCAGACCGGCCTCGATGATTGTGGTAGCAACTAAGACATCGTACCTACCGTCTATAAAGTCAAGCATAATATCTTCCAGCTTATCTCCTTCCAGTTGACCATGCGCGATGGCGATTCTGGCTTTAGGTACTAATTTCTGAATTAATCCTCCCAGCTGTCTCAAATCTGCTACTCTGTTATGGATAAAAAATACCTGTCCTTCTCTATCAAGCTCAAATTCTACAGCTTCTTTAATTAATTTTTCATTAAAAACATGAAGTTCTGTGTCTACCGGCTGTCTGTTGGGTGGAGGGGTCTGAATAATTGATAAATCTCTTGCTCCCATCAAAGAAAAATGCAACGTTCTTGGAATAGGGGTTGCCGTAAGTGTTAACGTGTCTACATTTGCCCGAAACTGCTTTAGTTTTTCTTTTACAGTTACACCAAATTTTTGCTCTTCATCAATAATCAGTAATCCCAGATCTTTAAATTTAACATCTTTGGCCACTAACTTGTGTGTACCGATAAGTATTTCAACTTTACCGTTTTTCAAAGCTTCTAAAGTATCTTTTACTTGTTTAGTAGTCTTGAACCTATTAATGTAATCTATTCTAACGGGAAATTCTTTTAGGCGCTCTGAGAACGTTTTATAATGCTGCATAGCCAGGATAGTTGTTGGAACTAAAATAGCGACCTGTTTACCTTCAGTTGCAGCTTTAAATGCAGCCCTGATAGCTACTTCTGTTTTACCAAAACCAACGTCGCCACAAACCAGTCTGTCCATCGGATGTTCAGATTCCATATCCTTCTTCACATCTGCGGTTGCTTTCTCCTGATCGGGCGTATCTTCGTAAATAAACGAAGCCTCCAATTCATTTTGCAGATAAGTATCAGGGGAAAAGGCGAAGCCCACCTGAGCTTTACGCAAAGCATAAAGTTTTATCAGATCCCGGGCAATGTCTTTAACTTTTTTTTTTGTTGTTTTCTTTAATTTATCCCATGCCTCGGTTCCAAGTTTATTCATCTTTGGCAGATGGCCATCTTTACCGGAATATTTAGAGATTCTATTTAAGGAATTGATATTTACATACAGCAAATCGTTGTCTGCATAAATAAGGCGGATCATTTCCTGTATCTTCCCGTTAACTTCTACCTTTTCTAAACCTCCGTATTTACCAATACCGTGATCTATATGCGTTATAAAATCTCCGGGTTTTAAATCTCTTAATTCTTTTAATGTGATTGCCTGGGACTTTGTATAACCCCTACGATGTTTGTATTTATAATATCTATCGAATATTTGATGATCAGTATAGCAAGCTATTTTTTGTTCATAATCTACAAAACCTTCTCGAATAGAAACATTCAGCGGTATGAACTTCAAATTTTTGTCTACATCTCCTAAAATAGAGAAAATACGCTCCTGTTGTTTGCCAGAATCTGTAAGAATATAATTCTTTACTCCACTTTTTTCATTCTCCTTAAGATTATGAGCCAGTAAATTGAAGTCCTTGTTAAAAGAAGGTTGAGGCTTGGTGTCAAAAGAGAGACTTTTAGTTGCAGGGTAGAAGAACTGTTTACCAAATTCTATAATTTGAAAATCACTAAGTTGTTCTGCAAAAAGCTTTTCATCTGTAAACGAAAACTTAGGATCTATCCATTCCGGATTTTTCTCCTTGTCTGCCACAGATAAGGCTTTCCAAAGCTCTGTTGCCTTTTTATATCCGGATTTGATTATGTCTATAGAGAACTGAATGTCTTTAAACCAAATAATGGAATCTTCATCAATAAATTCCAATAAGGAAATATTGCTTTCTGTCAGAAATTTAGATTGTACATTTGGCACAATAGTAACACTTTTCACCTGTTCTGCAGAAAGTTGACTTTCTATTTCAAATGTTCTGATAGATTCTATATGATCTCCAAAAAACTCTATACGATAGGGCAATTCATGAGAAAATGAAAATATATCGACTATACCTCCTCTTATGGAAAACTGTCCTGGTTCGTATACAAAATCTACCCGTTCAAAATCATATTCAATCAGAAACTCATTAATAAAGTCTATGCTTAATTTATTATTGATGGTAATTTCTAAAGTATTTTTTTCTAAGGCCGAACGGTTTATCACTTTTTCTGCCAGGGCTTCCGGATAAGACACAATTAATCTTCCATATTCAGACGCATGGTTAAGTTCATTCAAAACCTCGGCTCTGAGGAGTACGTTTGCCGAATCTACTTGTGTGAAATCTGCGGATTTTCTATAAGAAGATGGAAAAAGTAAAACATCCTTTTCCGTGAGATTCTCCAAATCAGACAAAAAGTAATTCGCTTCTTCTCTATCTGGCAAAACAAAAACCGAATTTCTATGATTTAGGAAATAACTTGCTGTTGCAATAAAAGCATCCTGAGAACCAATAAGACCTTTAAGGTGTATTCTGCCTTTTGGGTTATTTAGCGCTTTGGCTAATTCCTCTACCCTCGCATCTTCCTTATAATTGTTTAAAATATCCTTAATATTCACAATAAACTCCTTATCACAAATATAGCTAAACCTAGCCAAACAATGAGAAGTGGCATTAATTATGTAACTATTTTTAATAAAATGTATCAAATAAAAACGACACAATATGAAAAACGCATTGAAATACGGTCTTTTTATGGCTATACTTTCTGCCATTTGGATTTTAACTATGCACCTTACTGGCTTCACTCCCGAAAGGTCAAAAAATAGCTGGATAGAATTTACTTCATTATTAATACCGTTCATAGGATTATATTTGGGTATAAAAGCTTTTAGGTCTTTAAACGGAAATTCTATGTCTTTTTTCGAAGGATTGATAGAAGGATTTAAGATACTGGTTATTGGGGCTGTTATATCGGGAGCAATTAGTTTCTTATATATATCGCAGTTTTCGGAGCTTAGTACTACAGATTACATGCAACGCGTGTTTGGCGCCCTGATTATTGGTGTTTTAGCCAATTTAGCTTGTTCACTGTTATTAATGACCACACCAAAACACCTTTAATGCTAAGAAAAGTACCTTTAGAATTACTCTTTTTCTCTACAGCTTTGCTGTTGCTCTATTTTATGGATGTTGCAAAGCCTCATCACTCATTTTGCCCTTTAGACAGAATGGGCTTTGACTTTTGCCCGGGTTGTGGGATCGGTCGTTCGCTTCATTATTTTATGCATGGAGATTTTAATAAATCATGGCAAATGCACCCACTGGGTTTTTTCGCTTTTTTTGTAATAATATTCAGAATATGTGGTCTAACTAGGAAAACATTCATCAAAAATCTAAGAGTTTATGATAAACGATAATTTTTTCTACCTCAGCAATGTAACAGATCAGGAATTAGTATTTCTGAAAGACATTACAAAAAACATGGGCGAAGAGCAACGAAAAAGCTTTTCTGTTGTATATAACGGAAAAAGAAGAGATCCACAACATATGTTACTTTTCACACTATTAGGTTTTTTCGGCGCTGCCGGAATACAGCGTTTTTTAACGAATCAGATAGCCCTTGGAATACTATATTTCTTTACCGTTGGATTATGTTTTATTGGAACTATTGTAGACTTGATAAACTATAAAAGCCTGACTAATGAATATAATTACCAAATGGCATTAGAAAGCGCCCGTTTTGTATCTCCCTAGTTTTGTACAAAGCTTTATGTATTTTTGTTAAATGAAGATAAAAGATTTAACAGATTATCTTGAAGAAATTGCTCCGTTATCTTATCAGGAATCTTATGATAATGCAGGACTTATTGTTGGTGATCCCAACAAAGAAATATCCAGTGCATTAATTTGTTTAGATTGTGTGGAAGAGGTAATAGATGAAGCTATTGCTCATAATATAGATTTGATAATAGCACATCATCCAATTGTTTTTAAAGGGCTAAAAAAATTAAACGGAAAAGATTATGTAGAAAGGGTGGTTATCAAAGCCATTAAAAACGACATCGCTATTTATGCGATACACACCAATCTGGATCATGTAAGCGTAGGTGTAAGCAAAAAAATCTGTGATAAATTAGGTCTGGTTAATACCCGGGTTTTAGCTCCAAAAGACAATCTACTAAAAAAGCTGGTGACTTTTGTACCGCAAAGCCATAAAGAACAGGTTAAAGATTCCATTTTTGCAGCAGGTGCCGGAAAAATTGGAAATTACAGTGAATGCAGCTTTGAGGTAAACGGGCAAGGCAATTTTAAAGCAAATGAAGATGCAGACCCTTTTGTAGGAGAAAAGAATAAACGACATACGGAAGACGAAACGAGAGTAGAATTTATTTATCCTGCTACATTGGAAAAAGCAATTATAAACGCTTTATTGAAAAGTCATCCGTATGAAGAAATAGCTTACGATATATACGCTTTAACTATTTCCTATTCGGAAGTTGGGGCAGGTATGATTGGTGAACTGGAGCAGCCAATGAAAGAAGCCGACTTTCTGAAAATGGTTAAAAACAACATGAAAGCTGATGTCATCAGGCATACCAAACTCTTTGATAAGGAAATCCGAAAAGTAGCTGTTTGCGGTGGCGCGGGGAGCTTCTTACTTAAACAGGCTATCAGTTCCGGTGCACACATTTACATTTCTGCAGATTTTAAGTATCATGAATTTTTTGATGCAGATGGCAAAATCATTATTGCAGATATCGGACATTTTGAAAGTGAACAATTTACGCAAGATTTGTTATTGGAAATAATTCAAAAAAAATTTCCTAACTTTGCCCTCCGTTTAACTGTACAGAATACGAACCCAATAAAATATTTGTCCTAATGGAACAAACCGTAGAACAAAAGCTTGAAGCTTTATACGAACTGCAAACAATTCACACAAAGATTGACAGAATTCGTCAAACAAGAGGAGAACTTCCGATGGAAGTTGCTGATTTAGAAGACGAAGTAGCTGGTCTTGAAACTCGTATACAAAAAATCAAAAACGAATTGGATGATTTAGAAGATTCAATCGTTAATCGTAAAAACATGATTAAAGAATCACAGGCTTTAATCAAAAAATACGAAGGTCAGCAAGACAACGTTAAAAATAACCGTGAATTTGATGCTCTTTCTAAAGAGATTGAAATTCAAGGTCTGGAAATTCAGGTATGTGAGAAAAAGATAAGAGAGCATGAATATGAGATTAAGACAAAATCTGATATTTACGAAAAGGCTATTCAAAACCTGGAAGAAAGAAAAGGTGATCTGGCTTCGAAAAAAGTAGAGTTGGAAAACATCACAGCTGAAACACAAAAAGAAGAAGAAGTTCTTTTAACAGAAGCTGAGAAATACAATGAGAAAATAGAAGAGAGACTGTTAGTTGCTTACAATCGTTTAAGAAAAAATTATAAAAACGGATTAGCAGTAGTTACCATCGAAAGAGATTCATGCTCTGGATGCTTCAATAAAATTCCGCCTCAAAGGCAATCAGATATCCGCCAACGTAAAAAAATCATCGTTTGCGAACATTGCGGACGTATTTTAGTTGATGAAACAATGTCGGAAGAAGTAAAAGCTCATTTAGCTTAATAAGCATACCTAAAAGATATATAAAAAAGAAAGGTCTGAAATATAATTTCAGACCTTTCTTTTTTTAAGCTAAACTAGCATCCGCAGGAGATTTTCCCCACTCTGTTTGCATGCCTTCCACCTTCGAAAGGAGTTGCTAAAAATGCATCTACAATTTCCTTTGCAGTTTCTTGTGAGATAAACCTTTCAGGGATACAAACAATATTAGCGTTGTTATGAGATCTGGCAAGCACAGCAAGTTCTTTCTGCCAACAAATAGCAGCTCTAATTCCCTGATGTTTATTCGCCGTAATAGCCACACCATTGGCACTACCACAAATCAATATACCTAAATCCATTTCGCCATCCTCTACAGCAGACGCTACGGGATGTGCAAAGTCTGGATAATCAACAGAATCTTTAGAATGTGTTCCAAAATCTTTCACTTCGGCAATTTCTTCTTTGCCTTGTAGATATGGAATTAAAATTTGTTTAAAATCAAATCCTGCATGGTCAGATCCAATTGCTATTTTAATTTTTCCCATGATTATATATTAGTTAGAATAAAATTCCTGTTCTTCTTTTTGTTTCTTTTTCTGTACTTTTTTTGAAACACCAATACTCAATTCGTAAAGCATAAATAGTGGAAAACTTACTGTAAGCATTGTCAATATATCTGGCGTAGGTGTTACAATAGCGGCTATAACCAAAATAAGTACAATAGCATATCTCCTTTTCTCCCTCATAAACTCAGGGGTCATAATACCCAGCTTAGACAAGATATATATAATAATAGGAAGCTCAAAAACCACGCCTGTTCCTAATGTAAGCGTTGCTACCGTAGATAAATAAGAGTCTACTGTAATAGTATTTTCTATAACGGTAGAAACGGTATAATTAGAAAGGAAATTAACAGACAAGGGTGCCACCAGAAAATAGCCAAAAGAAACTCCTATTATAAATAATACTGTTGCATAAAAAACAAAACCGCTTGCAGATGCTCTTTCATTTTCATGTAAAGCTGGCTTTACAAATCGCCATATTTCCCAAAGCAGATATGGAAATCCCAATACAATCCCGGTTAATAAAGAAGAATTAAGCTGCAAAGTGAATTGCCCGGCCAATTCAGTATTAATTATTTTACCTGGTATCTCCTTTATACAAAAATCAGGCCCCAGATTAAAGTATTCGCCAATCTTACACATCGCTTTATAGGTCCAAAAGTCAGGTTTTTTGGGACCCATTATAATAACATCAAAAATAAAATCGTAAAAAGCGAACGCTAAAATGGTAAACGCGATAATAGCTACAGCAGAACGAAGCAAATGCCATCTTAAAATTTCTAAATGGTCAAAAAAGGACATTTCTGCCTCTAAATTCTTTCCCTTTTGCTTAATAGCTTCTACAAGACCTTTCTTCTCTTTCATTAATATATTTATCTCTAGTGAGCGAATAAAATCAAGGCAGATTTACCGAGATTTATCTCCAAACAAAAATACCATTCTGTTTAAATAGAATGGTATTTTAAAAAAATTAGTTTCAAAACTATTCAGATAAGTCGAAGCTTTCCATAAATTTAGTGGTAAAATTACCCGCTCTAAAATTCGGATCTTTCATTAATCTTAAATGAAATGGTATGGTTGTTTTAATACCTTCAATCACAAACTCACTTAAGGCTCTCTCCATAGTACTGATAGCTTCTTCTCTGGTTTGTGCTACACATATCAATTTAGCTATCATAGAGTCGTAGTTAGGCGGAATAGTATAACCTGCATAAACATGTGTATCTACTCTAACTCCGTGTCCACCCGGAGAATGGAAATGCGTAATCTTACCCGGAGAAGGTCTGAAATTATTAAACGGATCTTCTGCATTTATACGACATTCTATTGCATGCATATTAGGTGTATAGGATTTTCCCGAAATTGGAATGCCTGCAGCAACCTTAATCTGCTCTTTTATCAAATCGAAATTGATAACCTCTTCTGTAACCGGGTGTTCTACCTGAATACGTGTATTCATTTCCATAAAGTAGAAGTTACGATGTTTATCTACCAGGAACTCAATTGTGCCTGCTCCTTCATACTTTACAGCAACGGCTCCTTTTATAGCCGCTTCGCCCATTCTTTCACGCAATTCTTCTGTCATAAAAGGCGAAGGCGCTTCTTCTACCAGTTTCTGGTGGCGACGTTGGATAGAACAATCTCTTTCAGAAAGATGGCAAGCGGTACCAAATTGGTCTCCAATAATCTGAATTTCGATATGTCTTGGATCTTCGATATACTTTTCCATGTATAGTCCATCGTTACCAAAAGCTGCTCCGGATTCCTGACGGGCACTATCCCAAGCATTTTCAAAATCCTCGTCTTTCCAAACAACACGCATACCACGGCCACCACCACCTGCTGTCGCTTTAAGAATAATTGGATAGCCTATTTTATTTGCTAACTCAATACCTTCTTTTACACTTGTTAACAAGCCTTCGGATCCGGGGATAGTAGGTACTCCTGCCACTTTCATTGTAGCTTTTGCAGAAGCCTTATCTCCCATGGCATTGATCTGATCGGCAGTTGCACCAATGAATTTGATACCGTATTCCTGACAAATTGCTGAAAACTTAGCGTTTTCTGATAAGAAGCCATATCCCGGATGAATAGCATCTGCATTAGTAACCTCTGCCGCAGAAATTATATTCGGAATATTTAAATAAGAATCTCTGCTTGGTGGCGGACCAATACAAACAGCCTCATCTGCAAATCTCACATGTAAACTATCTCTATCTGCCGTAGAATAAACCGCAACGGTCTTAATCCCCATCTCTTTACAGGTACGAATAATACGTAATGCTATCTCTCCGCGGTTCGCAATTAATATTTTCTTAAACATAAATTTCATTAATAACAATAGCCAACGCAATCAATTTAAATAATTGATTTACCAATTGACAAATTGATTGATTAAATAGGCTCTACCAGGAATAAAGGTTGATCAAACTCAACAGGTTGAGCATTTTCCACCAACACTTTTACTATTCTTCCGGAAACTTCCGATTCGATTTCGTTGAAAAGCTTCATAGCTTCGACAATACAAAGTACTTTTCCTGCAGATATTTCGTCTCCAACATTTACAAATGATGGTTTATCCGGAGATGAAGAACGGTAGAATGTACCGATCATTGGAGATTTTATTGTAATATAGTTATTGTTTTCTGCCGCTGGCTGAGCAGGGGCAGAAGACGACTGCTGTGTAACAGGAGCAGCTGGTACTGCCGCAGGCACAGAAGCCTGAATGACCTGAGGCGCAGGTGCTGCAACGTAAGTTGGCTCCTGATTAGTTTTTATGGTTATTTTAAAATCCTCTTCTTCAATTGAGACTTCATTCACTCCTGATTTTGCAACAAACTTAATCAGATCTTGAATTTGTTTTATGTCCATTCCCATCGGTTCTGGTTTTATGTTTTTAAATAATAAAAAAAGCTAATATAGTAATTATCTAAATATTGGCTACGATTTATTGCCATCATATGCCCATTTCAGGTAAACAGATCCCCATGTAAAGCCACCTCCAAAGGCTGCCAAAATAAGATTGTCTCCTTTTTTTAATTTGTCTTCCCAATCCCACAAACATAATGGAATAGTTCCATTGGTTGTATTCCCATATTTTTCTATGTTTATAGCTACTTTTTCTGGTCCAATCCCCATTCTGTTCGCTGTAGCATCAATAATTCGCTTATTTGCCTGATGCGGAATCAACCATTTTACATCTTCTGCTTTGAGATTATTCTTTTCCATAATCTCTGCCGCTGCATTAGCCATATTGGTTACTGCAAATTTAAAAACAGTTTGCCCTTCCTGATAAGCATAATGTAGCTTTTGATCTACTGTTTGATGAGAAGCCGGATGTAAAGAACCTCCACCTCTAATATTCAAATAGTCTCTACCTCCGCCATCGCTTTTCAGAATAGAATCCTGCACTCCCAGGCCTTCTGTATTTGGCTCTAACAAAGCGCAACCGCAACCATCACCAAAAAGGATACACGTTGTTCTGTCTTCGTAGTTAATCACTCTTGACATAGTGTCTCCACCTACAACCAGTACTTTTTGATGGTGTCCAGATTCTATAAATTGTGCTCCCGTGGTTAACCCAAAAATAAAACCCGAACAAGCTGCCTGCAAATCGTAACCCCAGGCATTTTTCGCTCCTACTTTATCAGCTAGAATATTAGCTGTGGCTGGAAAAAGCATATCCGGTGTTGAAGTACAAAAAATAATCAGGTCAATTTCTTCGGCAGCTATGCCTCTTTTCTTTAGTAAACCTTCTACAGCCGGAACAGCCAGGTCTGACGTTGCCATAGAAGGATCTTTTAATATCCTTCTCTCTTTAATTCCTGTGCGGGTTACAATCCATTCGTCATTAGTATCAACCATTGTTTCAAGCTCGTGATTGGTTAATACATAGTCCGGAACGTAACCATGTACTGCGGTAATGGCAGCATGAATCTTATTCATAAACTTCTCAAGTTTAGTTAAAAGCAGCCTTAAATTTTTCTATAAGATTAGTTTCTACCATATCTCTCGACATTAGAACCATATTCTTTATCGCCTTCGGAGAAGAAACACCATGCCCGATAACTGCCGGAGCGTTAATTCCCAAAATTGGGCTTCCACCGATTTCTTCGTAATTAAGACGATCGAAAAATTCATCTTTAAAACCTTTTTTACGAGTGATTACGTAAAATGACTCTGCCAGTTTTAACATAACGTTACCTGTAAAGCCATCACAAACAATAACATCTGCCGTATTATTAAAAAGGTCTCTGCCCTCTATATTTCCTATAAAATTAATTAGCGAGGAATCTTTCATTATTGGGTAAGTAGCCTGAGAAAGTAAATCGCCTTTTTCTTCTTCCTCACCAATATTCATTAAACCTACCTTACCATTTTTAACGCCATAAATATGCTCAATGTATAAACTTCCCAGTACTCCAAACTGAAGTAAATTTTCGGGTTTACAATCTGCATTTGCACCAACATCCAGTAAAATACTATAACCTCCGGCAAGTTGTGGTGCTATAGAAGCAATTGCAGGTCTCATTACTCCGGGAATCGCTTTTACACTAAACATAGCTCCCACAAGCATAGCTCCGGTGTTTCCTGCAGAAGCAAAAGAGTCTAATTTGCCCTCTTTTAGCAACTGATAACCTACAGTTATACTGGCATTTGGCTTTTGAGCAATAGCTTTTGTGGGATGTTCTCCCATTCCTATTACCTCTGTTGTATGTACGTATTCGAAATGATCTGGATTAAAATTTTGGTCTTGTAGAATAGGAATAATCTGGTCTTTATCTCCTACCAGAACCAGGTGTTGGTTGTTTTTTAGTTGAGAGTGAGCTTCTATCGCACCTAGAACGGTTGCTTTAGGAGCATAATCACCTCCCATAATATCTAAGCCAATTTTCATCAAGTGATTTGTTTTTTCGTTAAATGTCTGCTTTTAATGCACTTAAAATTGACAAGCAATTTATTCGTGATTAAAGAACCCATGTGTAAAGCACATGGGTTCTATTTATATCAATGCTTTTAAAAGACAACAGAAAACTGTATGTATCAGTTTTCCAGCTTAGAAAAAACTAAACTTATGCTATAGCCGTATTTTCGATGATTAACTTGCCTTTGTAGTAAAGGTTACCATCAACATTATATGCTCTGTGAGGTAAGTGTACCGCACCTGTTTCTTTGCAAACCCATAAAGCAGGAGCTTCCGCTTTATAATGAGTTCTTCTCTTATCTCTTCTAGCTTTTGATGTTTTGCGCTTTGGATGTGCCATTTTTTCCTATTTTTTAATTATTCTTTATACTCTTTAATGCATCCCAACGTGGGTCTGTTTTATTTTCTTCTTCTTCAGCAGAAAGCTCTTTCAGCTTTGCTATCATTTCCTCATCACACACTGATGTGTTGCCCGGACCATCACACAAATTGATGTAAGGCAGCGACAAAGTTATCATTTCATATATGAACTCAGAAACATTTATTTCTGTATCATTTTTTGTTAAGACAATAACTTCCTCTGAGTCATCTTCTAAATCTTTGTCTTCAGAGAACTTTGCGATTAATCTATCCGTAGCAGAAATATTCTGCGGATACTCTGCCAAACAACGGTCACAGGTTAAATAAACCTGTCCCTCTATGCTAAAATCAAGAATCAACATAGTCTCCTGTTTGTCAAGAACCAAATCAACTTTCACAGTTCCATCTTTCACAATAGAATACTCAAACTCTTCAAAGAAAGCCTTATCTACATCAAAATCAAACTGATGTTTTCCGAGCTTCAAGCCTGTATGAGGTACCGAATATTGCTTTAACGATTTCAAAGTCCGACAATTAAGCCTGCAAATTTAGGATTTTTTTATTCAGCTATAAAGTTTTTTAAAAAAAATATATATAAATCATTCTCAGGCACTAAACTCTAAACATTTTTTGTCTTTGTAAAAAGGATTATATATGTCGAAGATCTCAAACAACTTTTCATTTATAGAATGTGCTTTAATGATCGCCGGATAACCTTAATCCCTATCTTTACTTATTTTGGAAAAAGGAAGCGGATTGCTCATTAGCTCATCCTGCTCTCTCCTTTGCTTAACAATATGCATAGCTAAAAAAAGCGCTTCTCTAAAAGAGGTAGGAACCGCTAAATTTTTCCCTGCAATATCATATCCCGTTCCATGATCCGGAGATGTTCTTACAACATTTAATCCAGCAGTATAGTTAATCCCACTGTTGAAACTAGCTGCCTTGAAAGGAATTAAACCCTGATCGTGATACATAGCCAGAACGGCATCAAACTTACTATAGGCTTGCTTACCGAAAAAGCCATCTGCCGGGAATGGACCAAAAGCGAATATGCCTTCATTAAAAGCTTCTTCGATAGCAGGTGCTATGATATCCAACTCTTCGGTTCCTAAAAGCCCATTATCCCCAGCATGTGGATTGAGCCCTAAAACTGCAATTTTAGGCTTCTCTATCCAAAAATCCCGCTTTAAAGATTCGTTCATTAATTTCAGTTTAGAAACGATGGACTCTTTGGTTATTCCTTTCACAATATCCTTTACAGGCACATGTCCCGTAACCACACCTACTTTCAAATCTTCACTTATGAGAAACATCAAAGAATCTGTTCCCTGAGCTCTCTCCTGTATATATTCGGTATGTCCTGGGAATTTAAATTGATCACTTTGTATATTATATTTATTTATCGGTGCTGTAACAAGTGCATCAATTTTTCCTGCGACAAGGTCGTCAGTTGCTCTCTGCAGAGATAAAAGCGCATATTTCCCACCTGTCTCATTAGAAACCCCTAATTCAATCTTCACATCTTCTTCCCAGCAATTAATCATATTCGGTTTTCCGGTATGCGCATTTTCAGCATCATTAATTACCTGAAAAACAAATTCATTTATGCCCGCAGCTTTCCTGTGAAAAGATGCCACTTTCGTATGCCCATAAACAATAGGTGTACAATACTTATATATTTCAGAATCACTAAGTGTCTTAATAATTACTTCTAAGCCAATACCATTGATATCTCCGATAGATATACCAACTCTTAAGTTTCTGCTCATAGTCTTTCTCGCTTATTTTTTGCAAATTAAAGATTTTGAGTTGAATGTTGGCTTATTCCTTCATAATCTTTTATGTAAATTTGTCGCCAATTTGATACAGAATGACTTCAGTTAAAGCAAAAAAGCACTTAGGACAGCATTTCTTAACAGATAAAAATATCGCTCAGAAGATTGTGAATTCTTTAGTTCATACAGAGAAATATAAAAAAGTATTGGAAGTTGGGCCGGGTATGGGTGTTTTATCTGACTTTTTGCTCCAAAAAACTGACTACGAGACTTATTTGATTGATATAGATACAGAATCTTTTGAATATCTGCACAAACAATACCCGTCTTTAGGAGATAAATTAATTAATGCTGATTTCCTGGCTTTAAATTTCCGTGATATTTTTTTAGAACCATTCGCTATTATCGGAAATTTCCCCTATAACATTAGCTCGCAGATTTTATTTAAGATTTTGGAGAATAGAAATCAGGTTCCCGAAGTTGTGGGTATGTTTCAAAAAGAAGTTGCAGAAAGATGTGTTGCTAAAGCAGGTAGTAAAGAATATGGTATTTTAAGCGTATTTCTCCAAGCTTATTATAAATGTGAGTATCTTTTTACGGTTAAAGCAGGCGTTTTTAATCCGCCACCAAAAGTACTCTCTGCGGTAATCAGACTTAGCAGAAACGAAGTGCAGGCTTTAGATTGTAACGAGAAGCTCTTTTGGCAGGTTGTAAAGGCAGGATTTAACCAAAGAAGAAAGACGCTAAGCAATGCCCTGGCTGGAATAATCACCAAGGACAAACAAAATGACGAGGAAGTGTGGACTTTAAGAGCCGAAAGATTGACTGTGAAAGACTTTGTCGATTTAACCAATCTTATTAGTTCATTGGTTAGTTAGTATTGCGGCTCCCAGCTCGGATCTTAGGATATCAGTATATTAAAATAAAATTGATGAGAAAACTTTTAATTATAGATGATTTGGAACAAAGTTTCCAGACAGAAGCTGAGAAGCTTGGATATCAGGTAAACTATCAACCTAAAATAACAAAAGCAGACGCCTTAGCTATTTTGCATGAATATGATGGTGTCGCAGTGAGATCTAAATTCAATTTTGATAAAGAGGTAATAGATAAAGGACCAAATCTCAAATTCATCGCCAGAGCTGGTGCCGGAATGGACAACATTGACGAAGCCTATGCAGCAACAAAGAATATTGCTTTAATTAATGCTCCTGAAGGAAACAGAGATGCCGTGGGTGAGCATGCTATGGGTATGCTACTCAATTTAATGAATAATTTAAGACAGGCAGATATACAGGTAAGAAATGGTGTATGGGACCGTGAAGGCAACAGGGGTTACGAATTAATGGGAAAAACTGTTGCTATTATTGGCTATGGAAACAACGGCGGTGCTTTTGCCAGAAGATTAAAAGGATTCGGAGTAAATGTAATAGCCTACGATAAATACAAAACAGGCTTCTCTGATGAATATGTTAGGGAAGTTAGCATGGAAGAAGTTGTTAAACTTGCGGATGTTGTAAGCTTGCACATCCCGCTAACACGTGAAACCAGACAAATGGTTAACGATGAATACTTAAGACATTTCAAAAAACCTATTTTCTTCATCAGTTTAGCCAGAGGCGAAATTACAAATACACAGGCTATTTTGAATGCAATTAAAGAAGGTAAAATTCTTGGTGCAGGATTAGATGTTTTAGAGGTGGAAAAGTTTCCTAAACTAGGAGAGCAGGAATGGTATCAGGACCTTGCTAACGAGCCTAAAGTACTGTTAAGCCCGCATGTTGGTGGTTGGACTTTCGATTCTTATCGTAAAATTTCTGAGGTATTAGCCAACAAACTGAAAAATTTGGATTTGTAAAAATAAAAATATTATCTTCGTAAAAATCGGGCAAGACTATAACTCTTAAACAAGAAACTGTTATAGTCTTGCTTCTTTTTTATAGAGTGGCGAAAGCCTTTTCAAGTTAGTGTTCAAAAATAAAATTATGACTGAGGTAGCGTATTTCACCAAAGAAGGATTAGAGAACTTAAAACAAGAGTTGCAATACCTAAAGACAGAAGGGAGAGCTAAAATTGCAAATGCAATTGCTGAAGCAAGAGACAAAGGTGATTTGTCTGAGAATGCCGAATATGATGCGGCAAAAGAGGCCCAGGCATTACACGAAACAAAAATTGCTAAATTAGAAAATACTTTAGCTAATGCGCGTTTAATTGATGAGTCTAAAATTGACACATCCAAGGTATTGGCTTTATCTATAGTAAAAATTAAGAATGTAAAAAATGGTGCAACCATGACCTATCAATTGGTTGCGGAGAATGAGGCTGATTTAAAATCTGGAAAGATTTCTGTAAAATCTCCTATTGCCCAGGGTTTATTGGGAAAATCTGTTGGCGACAAAGCCGAAATTACAGTCCCTGCCGGTAAAATGGAATTTGAGATTCTGGAAATTAGCAGATAGTAAGATTAAAGTCGAAAGCCCCATGCCCAAAGTCTGATACTAAAATATAAAATGACTACTTAAACTAATAAACTAAAAAGATGGCAAGCATATTCACAAAAATAATTAACGGAGAAATTCCAGCACACAAAGTTGCCGAAACATCTGAGTTTTTAGCTTTTCTGGACATTAACCCTTTGAGAGAGGGACACGTTTTAGTTATTCCTAAAAAAGAAGTAGACTATATCTTTGATATTGAAGACGAATTATACGTAAGCATGATGATTTTTGCTAAAATTGTTGCTGCCGGTATAAAAAAGGCCATTCCATGTAACCGTGTTGGTGTGGCTGTAGTGGGCCTTGAAGTTCCACATGCACATATCCATCTTATACCTATTGACAAAATTTCGGATATGGATTTTGGGAAGAAAAAACTTAATCCAACTACAGAAGAATTAAGTGCAACCGCTTTAAAAATTCTGGAAGCGTTAAGAGATATTTAAATACATAAGCATATTTAAAAGGCCGGAAAGCTTAATGTTTTCTGGCTTTTTCTTTTTCTAAACATTTTTCTTTTTAAACCTTTCTGTCTCTGCTGTAGTCATAAAAGAACTTAAGATTCAGCTTTATGACCAGACAAATCCTTTTCACCCTATTTTTTTGCATTAACTACATATTTTCTGTCTCTGCTCAAAACTTCACCATTACAAAAAAGGTTGATATTTTTGGCGATACGATTATTACTTACAAAGACAGATCAGGAAAAGAAATCAGTTCTGTTAAAACCTCAAAAGATATTTTTGGAAATAAAATCAAATCATTAAAAGACGAAAACGGACGGGAAATAAGTTCTGTAAAAGAGTCTAAGGACATATTTGGAAATAATATTATTGAAGTTAAGAACGCAAATGGCAGAGTGGTTAGCTCGATTAAAGAGTCTAAAGACATA
>NZ_JBEBVH010000032.1:0-22800 GCF_040392825.1 Pseudopedobacter sp. | reverse complement strand
TCGCTAAAATTGAGCCTGTTTCAGCAACAGGATACTCGCTGTTTATTGTAGGTATTACTTCTTTAGTAGGAATGTTTGGCTACTATAAAGAAAATCTGGTAGATGTGAAACTGGCACTGTTGTTCGCTATCCCGTCTATGATTAGTGTTTGGCTGGTAAGACATTTTGTAATACATAATTTACCCGATACTCTATTTCATATAAATAACTGGAGTTTAACAAAGGACACAGCTATTATGCTGCTCTTCGCCTTAGTCATGATTATAAGTGCGCTTAAAATGATGATTTTTAAGGAAGAGCAAGATACAGTACAAAAGTCCAACTTTAAACTGGCTATGTTTGGAGGTTTGATTGTTGGAGGACTTTCCGGATTAATTGGGGCAGGTGGAGGTTTTCTGATTGTACCTGCAATTACACTATATATGGGATTGCCGCTTCATTTAGCGGTGGGGACTTCTTTGCTGATTATAGCATTAAATTCCCTAGTAGGTTTTACCGGAGATTTCGCCCATTTGTCAGCCATTAACTGGCCATATTTGCTGGAGTTTTCTCTGTTTTCTGCAATTGGCGTTCTAATTGGAGTGTATTTTGGGAAGCTAATGAATGCCACTAAATTGAAATTGATTTTTGCATGGTTTGTTTTATCAGTTGCAGTAGTAATGATTGTTAATTTTTTAAGATAAATAAAAATGAAAGTAGAGCAACTATACACAGGATGTCTGGCAGAAGCTGCCTATTACATCGAAAGTAATGGAGAAGTTGCCATTATAGATCCATTAAGGGAAACAGCTCCATATATTAAAAAGGCAGAAGCGGCGGGAGCCAAAATAAAATATGTTTTTGAAACTCATTTTCATGCTGACTTTGTCTCTGGACATGTTGATTTGGCTAAAAGAACAGGAGCAACCATAGTCTACGGACCTACGGCATCACCGTCGTTTGATGCCTACATCGCTAAAGATGACGAAGAATTTCAACTGGGAAATATAACTATTAAAGCTTTGCACACGCCAGGCCATACTCCCGAGTCTACCTGTTATTTATGTTTAGACGAAAATGGAGAACAATATTGTGTATTTACCGGAGATACGCTTTTTATAGGAGATGTAGGCCGTCCTGATCTCGCGCAAAAGTCAGCCAACAAAACAGAACAGGAAATGGCAGGCGATCTTTATGATTCTTTAAGATCTAAAATTATGCCTTTAGGTGATCATGTATTGGTATATCCGGCTCATGGTGCAGGTTCGGCATGCGGAAAGAACATGAGTAAAGAAACTTTTGATACATTGGCAAATCAAAAGAAAAGTAACTACGCCTTAAGCAATATCTCTAAAGAAGCATTTGTTAAGGAATTGACAACCGGAATCCTGCCTCCGCCACAATACTTTTCTAAAAATGCGCAGATGAATAAAGAAGGTATTGATTCTATTGATGCTGTGTTTGAAAGAGGTCTGCATGCCTTGGATGCCGAACAATTTGAACAAGCGGCTAATGAAACCGGTGCATTGATTCTTGATGTAAGATCGGCAGAAGATTTTGCGAAAGGATTTATTCCTAATTCTATTTTTATAGGTTTGGACGGACAATTTGCTCCATGGGTAGGGGCTTTAATTACCGACTTACATCAACCCATATTATTGGTAACTCCGGGAGGCAGAGAAGAAGAAACGGTAAAGAGATTGGCCAGGGTTGGATACGATTACACTATTGGCTTTTTAAAAGGCGGATTTACAACCTGGTTAGCCTCGGGAAAAGAAATTGATAAAGTAGACGAAGTAGATGCCCAAAAATTTGGCGGATTGGCTAAAGAAAGCGAACTGAATATAATTGACGTGAGGAAGCTTGGAGAATATGAAGCCGAGCATGTAGAAGGAGTGGAGAATAAACCGCTTGATTTTGTTAATGACTGGATGGGGGATATAAACAAAAATACCAGGTATTATCTGCATTGTGCAGGAGGTTACAGATCAATGATTACCGCCTCTATATTAAAAGCAAGAGGTTTTGATGAAGTTGTAAATATTAAAGGTGGATATTCTGCTATTAAAAATGAATCGGGATTAAAAACCACTGATTTTTCCTGTCCATCAAAAAGAAACTAAACATGAAAAATATCATAATTATATTCATTTCTTTGCTATTATATAAAGTCTCAATAAGCAATGCCGAAGAGATTTTAATACCTGTTCCGCTGGACTTAACAACATTCGAGAACAGTTTGGAAAGTAATTCATTTATTGTTCTGGATACAAGGTCGGCCAAAGAATTTGCCGAGGGGCATATTAAAAAATCTGTCTTTTTAGGAATTGACGGGCCTTTCGACTCGTGGTTGTCTACTGCTGTTCCTAATAAAGATCAATTCTTATTGGTTATTGCCAACGAAGGGAAAGAAAAAGAGGTTCTCCAAAAGCTGGGAAAAAACGGATATTTCCATGTTAAAGGCTTTTTAAAAGGGGGAATTGATACCTGGGTTGAGGCCAGGAAAAAACTGCAGAAAGTAAGTGAAACAGACGCAGCAGATTTAGAAAAAATAGTTTCCCGAAGGAACAAACAAGTATTGGATGTGAGAAAGCCAGACGAATATCAACAAGGACATTTAGTCTCGGCATTAAATAAGCCTTTATCGGATTTGCCAGCTTGGTCGCAAACATTGCAGGATAAAAAAACATATTATGTGCATTGTACCTCTGGCTATAGGTCTATGATTGCTGTTTCTCTAATGCAATTACAGGGGGCTAAAAATATAGTCAACGTAAAAGGTGGTTATAAGGCTATCCAGGCAAATAAAAATTTAAAAATAGAAAACTAATGATAGAGATTTTAAGCAAGCCATGGCCCTGGTATGTTGGAGGGGCTTTGGTAGGGTTGGTTGTTCCAGCCTTATTATTAATTGGAAACAGATCTTTTGGCATATCCTCTTCTCTAAGGCATATGTGTGCCGCTTGTATACCAGCTAAGATTCCCTTTTTTCAATATAACTGGAAGAAAGAAAGCTGGAATCTGTTTTTTGTTTTTGGAATTTTTCTGGGTGGAATAGTTACGGCTTTGTTCTTTAAGAATCCGGAACCTGTGCAAATTTCGGCAAGTACAAAAACCTATCTTATAGAGTTGGGAGTAAAGGATTTTAGTGGAATTCTTCCGGAAGATATTTTTGGTGCCAACCAGATATTTACGTTAAAAGGTCTGATATTTTTAGTTATCGGCGGCTTTATGGTTGGTTTTGGTACAAGATACGCAGGAGGCTGTACAAGTGGTCATTCAATTATGGGAATTGCAAATATGCAATGGCCTTCTCTGGTGGCAACCATTGCTTTTATGGTGGGGGGCATTATATCTACCTGGTTTATTATCCCGCAGATTTTTAAATTATTTTAATAGCTATGGAAACTAAAAATATAGATAAAACCATGAAAGAAGAAGATAAAGTTTCGTTAGCGGGCAACCTAAAATATCTGTTGTTGGGGGCCTTCTTCGGAATAGTGTTTATAAAAACAGAGGTTGTTTCATGGTTCCGGATTCAGGAAATGTTCCGGTTCGAATCTTTTCACATGTTTGGAGTTATTGGAACAGCTATAGCCGTTGCGGCAATTTCCTTGTTTATGATCAAGAAATTTAAGGTTAAAACTTTGAGTGGAGATGATATCGTCTTACATCCTAAAAAGTTTAATAAAGGACAGATTTATGGGGGCTTAATCTTTGGTTTAGGCTGGGCGATAACAGGAGCCTGCCCAGGGCCTATCTTCGCTCAGGTAGGATATGGTTATTGGGCGGTAGCTGTTACTTTTTTAAGTGCTATTTCCGGAACCTGGGTGTATGGAGTTTTAAAAGATAAACTTCCACAATAAAACTTATTTTTGGGTTTTAGAAGA
Source organism: Pseudopedobacter sp. (assembly GCF_040392825.1). NCBI lineage: Bacteria > Pseudomonadati > Bacteroidota > Sphingobacteriia > Sphingobacteriales > Sphingobacteriaceae > Pseudopedobacter > Pseudopedobacter sp. Next base: position 18,931 of record NZ_JBEBVH010000032.1, on the reverse strand, counting down.
TGAGTAAATTTAAAATCTATAGACATTTTATAGCGATAAGTATTCTGCTGATTGCCGGATTTAGATTTGGGAAAATCAAAGGTATGTTGTTGGTTGTAGTTGTATATCTGGCATTAAATGTGGGGTCTATAGTTAAATTAATAAGGAAATTGAAATATGGGAAATTTTAAAGAAATTATAAATTCTGGAAAGCCGGTATTGGTGGACTTTTTTGCAGAGTGGTGTGGCCCATGTAAAACCATGGCACCTATTCTTGACGGTTTAAAAAAAGAAGTTGGAGATGATGCTACAATTATTAAGATCGATATAGACAAAAATCAACAGGCGGCAGACGCTTTGAATGTTATGGCTGTCCCTACTTTGATTTTATTTAAAGATGGAGAAGTAAAGTGGAGGCAAAGCGGAGTAGTGCCAGCTGGGGAATTGAAGAAGGTTATTGATATGAATAAATAATCTTTGGAATGATCATAACACACAATTTAATTGTAGTAAAATAAGGCTTTATAGTCGAATTGAAAATCTAACTTATTTATAAATTAGAAACGCTCTGCGGAACATTTAAAACATTTTATATAAAAATAAAGGCACAAAGTTTTTTACCTTGTGCCTTTTGTGTATTCCTTGTGCTCTTTGCGGTTAAACTATTCTAAGCTAAAGTGATATCTTTCTTATTCACCGGCATAGGAACTTTTACATAATAACCAGTCCCGTCATAAGGTCTTTTACGCGGATGCTCTTTACAAACATCAGAACAGCAACCATCCATCTTCCACCCGCATTCTTCACATTGCGTGAAATGTTCGTTACATTCTGGGTTGGCACAATTGATCATTTTTGTGGTTTTCGTTCCGCAGTTATAGCAAACAGAAACAACTTCTGGATTAACGGAGTTTACATCTACTGCAATTCTGTTGTCAAAAACATAGCATTTTCCATCAAAATCTTTTCCGCCAGCCTCTTTCCCGTATTTAATAATACCGCCATGTAGTTGGTAAACATCTTGAAAACCTTCATGCAGTAGAAGTGCCGATGCCTTTTCACATTTGATACCGCCAGTGCAATAAGTTAGTATTTTTTTGTCCTTGTATTGTGCAAGCTGGTTAATCATTGCTGGGAAATCCCTGAAATTGTCGATATCTAAAGTAATCGCATTCTTGAATTTTCCCATCTTATGCTCGTAATTAGACCTAACATCCAGGATTACCACGTCATCACGGTCTTTCATTTCCATAAATTCAACAGGCTCTAAATGTTTTCCCGTTTTTTTTGTAGGATTTATGATGTTAGGATCTCGCAATCCCGAGTGTACAATTTCTGCTTTATATCTGCAATGCATTTTCATAAATGAGGGAGTATCCACTTCATCTATTTTAAATTCAGTAGCATTAAAACGACCATCTGCATAAATATAGTCCATGTACTGTTTGCATTGCTCAATCGTACCGGAAACCGTGCCGTTTAAGCCTTCGTCTGCAATAATAATTCTACCCGTTAAACCCAGGTCTTTACAAAATTTAAGATGATCTGCAGCATACTGTTCCGCATCCTCGATGTGGCTATAACAGTAATATAAGAGTGTTTGATATGCTTTCATAAATCATTGATACTGCTGTAAACAGTGTTAAATGAGTTGCAAAAGTATCAAAAATCAGTTTAAAGCAAAAATCACGGAGCGTGATTTACGTCACTTTTTTGCTTCTCTTTTAAGGTTTTTTCATCCGTAAGATCCAATCTTAAAGGGGTAATAGAAACAAAATTGTTTTCCACGGCCCACCTGTCGGTACCCGGTTCGGCGGCCTCCAAAGGAATTACGGTGAACCAGTAATGTTTCCTTGCCATTGGATCCTGTCCCGGAACAATCCTTCCATCGTACAAACGTACAGACTGTTTTGTCCACATAATATCTGTCGGAGTTGGTGGTAGGTTAACGTTGTATAAAGCTAATTCATCGCTTTTAAGCAGTAGTTCCAGTGTTTTTTTTACATACGGTTCCAGTGCTTTAAAGTCTGGTTCTGTTTTTCCTACAGGAGTGCTTAGCGCAATTCCTTTAATCCCAAATAGTACTGCTTGTCTCGCAGCTGCTAAAGTACCTGAATGCCATACTGAATTGCCTAAGTTTGGTCCCATGTTAATTCCAGAAAGCACAACATCTACGTGGTTCCATAGATGGGTTCCCATAGCAACACAATCTGCCGGTGTGCCATTAACCCGATAGGCTTCAATATCTTTAAATTCGATAGGAGATTTTTTGAATGTCAATGGCCTTGCGTGAGTTACAGCATGTCCCATAGAAGACTGTTCAACATCAGGAGCAACAACTTTTACTTCGCCGAATTCTTGTGCAATATGTGCTAAAGCGTTAATACCCGGACTATAGATTCCGTCGTCGTTAGTGATTAGTATTCTCATAAGAAAAATAAAAAGTAAGGAAATATATCAATAGGTATAGAACAACAATTAATCCAAATTTGTTATAAGCTGAAATTTACCTTATGAAACTAGCAATGCTATTGCATAATCCTAAAGCGGGAGATGAAAATCACGAAGCGGAAGATATACAGCATTTAATTAAAAATTCGGGATACGATTGCGAATATTACTCTATAAAGGAAGAAACATGGCGAAAGGCTATGAATAGGGTAGATTTGATAGTGGTCGCTGGAGGCGATGGAAGTGTACGCACTATTGCTAAAGAAATGGTAGCCAGAGAAGCGGAGATTAAAAGAAGCCCTTTAGCTATTTTGCCTATGGGAACTGCAAATAATCTCTTCAAGACTTTGGAAGCCGATAAAAAGCAAAAAGATATAAAGGAAATAATCAAAGGCTGGAATCTGGAAAACAGGAAGTCTTTGGATGTGGGAATGATTGAGACGGAAAATGCAACTGATTTCTTTATTGAAGGCGTTGGATTTGGTGTGTTCCCCGAGTTAATAGATGCAATGCGACACGTTGAACGTAATGTGGAGTGTTCCAAGGAAAGTGAAGTGAAAATAGCTTTGCATAAGCTAATTGATGTGGTTAAGTCTTACCCCTTAAAGCAATTTGAACTAAAAACAAAGGAGGGCGATATACATGAAATTGAATGCTTTTTATTAGAAGTAATGAACATCAAATCTGTAGGACCTAATTTATATCTGGCGCCGGATTTATCAATATCTAATGGCCTTTTTAACGTAGTTTATTTAACTGAAGAAGAAAGGCAGCGTTTTATTATATACCTGCAGTCTTTAATTGATGACAAACCATTTACTTATACATTTAATACGATAAGGACATCTGCGCTTACTATTCAAACAGGTAACACATTAATGCATATCGACGACGAATTGGTTCAAACTAATAATTCCGAAATAGTTTTTACTTCTAAACCGCGGTTTTTGGAGTTTTTGTGTTAATGGGAGAAGTGAATGATGGGGGAGCTTTTAAAGTTTAAAAAACTCACTTCGCGGAGAAGCTGTAGTGATGTGATTCATAATTAATGGAATAAGGGTTTGATGATGTCAGTTAAAATTTAACCAGGTTATCTTAATATCGATCTAACTTTTTGTAAGGATTCTGAAGCCTTAAAGAAAATTTAAAACCGTGGTTCAGAAAACCATCGTTATCAAAAGAAAAGGCATAATCTAATCTGGCACCCAATCTTTTTATGCCAAGATAAAGCTCGTAATAAGTGCCTTTATAAGGCTGTGTAAGAAAAGCGACACCGGTTAGTTCCTGTAATTTCAGTTTACGAATAAGAGGTATGCTGCCTAAAAACTTAGCATTGTAATTATGTTCCCAATGCCCTTCTATAAATTCTCGGTCTGTACTGTAAGCATAGTAATCCAAAAGGTGGAAGTTTTTTAGTCCCGGATTAAATATTAAAGCCATGTTACCACCAAAGTGCTTCCAGTCTGGGAAATAATTGGTTTTTTGATTGAAAAACCTCCCGGCAGATACAGAAAAAGAGCTATAGCCCCAAAGTCCAAGATTCAGTTTCTCCTGCTGGGCTTCAATTTCTACATACTCCCATTTTGTTTCGGAACCTAAAAAGTTAGGAAGACCCCTCTTATAGCTTAAAATTAAACGCGGCGCTTTAGGAATTTCATACATCTTTACACCTTCATTGGTAATGTAGTTGTGACGAAATGTATAAACCAATGTTCCAGAAAGTCTTAAAGTAGTATGGTCCGGAAAAAGCTTCCCGTTATCGTTTTTATCAAATGGGTTGTTAGAAGTGAAATTGCGATTTCTGATATTTCTTAACGAATAGTCGAACATATTTGATACCGAAATATTTTTGGCAAGCTCTAACCCGCCCGAGAAATAAAGCCCGTTAGAAAGTTCTCGGCCCGATGAAATACTCACATATTGTTTGCGGAAAAGTTTCATGAAATTCTGCTCAAATAATAGTGTATTTAATGAGTTGTTTACCGAACTTAGCGATCCGTTAGGATTCAGGTCGCGATAGGTGCTCCCTAAGCTAATATCAATAATACCCCGTTTAAATGGGCTGTATAGCCAACTGAAAGAAATGTCTGAGTTGAACTCTTTATTTTTAAAACCGTATCTGAATTCTGGTTTTATGCTATAATAGCTTCCGTCAAGATCTCTGTATTTTGTAAACCTGACACCGTATCTGATACCGGGGCCTTCTACTGTGTTATAGAATAGAGCTGGTGCTATCGGATCGAAAGAAATGGTATATTCTCTGTAAGAGTTTTGTATTTTGAAACTATTAAAAAGGAAAGGATATAATCTTTGGCTAATACTAAGCCGATCTAAAGAATCGAGATACTTTTTCTCTCCCTGAGCTGTTTTTAAGCTGTCATGATATCTATATGCTTCTTGCTCAAGAGTGGTTAGTTCCAATGTCCTGTTACGTTCTATCGCTTTCTCCGAAATGTCGGTTCGCTTTTCTATTTTTAGTACTTCATGCGGCTTAAACAGATTGTCATCTGCTGCATTTTTTGTGAAATAATTATAAGTTGCCATACACGTTCCGCTATATGCAAAACCGAAATTTTTTCCGTAATAATGTATGGTAGTCTTAGAGGGGTAGTAAAAGCTATCTATCTTTATAAGATTCTGATTTATAGTTAAAGAGTTAATTAAGCTAATACCACCATTGTCGCCCAGGTTCAAAGATAAACTGCTAATTTGCATACTTGACGCGTTAATATAGAGATACCCGTAAAATGCCGGTTCTATAAAATTTTTCGGATATATTCTAATCACGTGAAAGGTGTTGTCTGCATCGTCATTAAAACTTCTTTCATAAATAAATTTGTAATGTTTAAGAGCATTTTTTGCAATTGGCGAAACATATTTTTTGCTGCTAAATCCCTCCAGTTCTACGTAATCCTTATTGAAATCTAACAGTAAATCGGTAGCCCTGTTAAATTGCCAGGCTTGTTTATAATCCCCGTAATTTTTATAAGATTTAATATCTTCCTTAATATAGTCAGAATCATCAAAATATAAATCAGAAATAGCTTCATGCAGATAAAGAATCTGTCTGTTTGTTGATTTTAATTTGAGAAGTTTCCTTACATTTTTTCCTAAAAACCTCTTTGGAGCTTTATCCAGTACCAGTGAATTTTTGAGATAGGCATTTGCTTTTAAATCGAGATTTCTTTTGTAGGTGTTCTTTGCAATGGCCTGTTGTATAATGCTATCTCCTAATTCAAATTCACTTTTCCCCCAATCTGAAAAAGCAGCATGGTATGAAAACAACAAAATCAAAAAACACAATAATCTCATATATCCCCGAAATATTTAAAAACGGTAAAGCAGCCAATAAAATATATTTCAAGATATATATAATTTCTAATCTAATCCAAACAGGCGAAGAAGTTTACGCTAAGCTTCTGTTATTTATATAAAAAACCAAAAGAATAAGCACTCCAAATGCTCGGTTTTTTATTAAATTTGCGTGTTATGCAATCTAAGATCGACTTATATACAACTGAAATACAACGTTTCGAACCAAAAACAGCAGAGGAGTTAGAAAGTTTCAGAATTAAATTTTTGGGTACAAAAGGTATTATTAAAGACCTGTTCGATGAATTTAAAGCAGTTTCACCAGAAGAAAAGCGTGTTTTAGGAAAAGTATTGAACCAGTTTAAGCAGCTTGCAGAGCAAAAATATACCGACCTGAAAGAGAGTTTTGAGACAAAGCAGGAGAAATCTTCTTCAGAGCAAGATTTTACTTTACCGGGTTCGGGAATGGAATTGGGTGGGCGGCATCCATTGTCTCTTGTGAGAAAAGAAATCTTAGAGATCTTTAAAAGATTAGGCTTTGTGGTAGCTGAAGGTCCTGAGATTGAAGACGACTGGCATAATTTCTCAGCTTTGAATTTTCCGGAAGAACATCCGGCAAGAGATATGCAGGATACTTTCTTTATCAAGAAAAACAGTGGGAAAGATGATATTGCTTTGCGTACGCATACTTCATCTGTACAGGTTAGGTTAATGGAGGCGGGGAAACCACCTTTCAGAGCCTTAATGCCGGGCAGGGTTTATCGCAATGAAGCAATTTCTGCCAGAGCACATTGTTTCTTCCATCAAATTGAGGGATTGTATGTGGATGAAAATGTTTCATTTGCAGATCTGAAACAGACCCTGTATTATTTCGTTCAGGAATTGTACGGAGAGGGTACAAAAGTGCGCTTTAGACCATCTTTCTTTCCCTTTACAGAACCATCTGCAGAAATGGATATTTCATGTACAATCTGTAAAGGAGACGGTTGCCAGATGTGTAAACATAGCGGTTGGGTAGAAATTTTAGGTTGCGGAATGATCGATCCTAACGTATTGGAGAATGTAGGTATTGATAGTAAGAAATATTCTGGATTTGCATTTGGAATGGGGATAGAGAGAATCACCAATTTAAAATACCAGATAAAAGATTTAAGACTGTTTTCTGAAAATGACGTTCGATTCCTGAAACAGTTTCAATCTGAATTAATTTAAAAATGAAAATACATAAGGTTTTATTTACCATTCTGTGTTTGCTTCTGCTTTCTTGCGGAAAGGATCAGTACGATGGTTTTCCTTATGTTTTAGTTGATGCTTCGTTTTCTTTACAGGACTCGAGATTTAGTTCACTGAAGACTCCCGGGACAGCAATAGACGTAAAACAGGTAACGGGTGCGGTCTATGGAGTTGGAGGTTTAATTTTATATAATAATTCGGGTGTAATTGTGGCTTATGATAAGAGAAGTCCGGCAAGTTTAGAAAAACAATGTAATGTTGAAATAAACAGTACTATTACTTGCAAAGATCCTTGTTCGGGAACAATTTTCCAGCTTTCGGACGGGGCCAGAATTTCTGGCGAAGCTGGTTTGTCCCTGGTAAGGTATAATGTGACAATAAACGGAAATCTTTCGTTAGGTAATGGCACAATTAGAGTAACAAATTAATGGAAGTAGATAAGATAAAAGAAAGTATAAAGAAGGCAGCTACCGAGCTATTTCGGAAATACGGTTATCATAAAACCAGTGTAAACGAGATCGCAAAAAAAGCTAAAATAGCCAAAGCCACCATTTATAAATACTTCGAAAGTAAGGAACTAGTGCTTCATGCTATCCTGATGGATTATTTACAGGTAAGTGTAAGCGAGTTGCTTCATAAGAATATAGCAGAAACTTCTAAAGAAGAGTATTTGAAGCGTTTAATCTTGAGAGTAAGTAAATTGTCTTATACCATTTGCAACGAATTTATAGGATGGGACTTTATCAGAGAGTCTACAAACTCGCAAGAGTTTTTAAAGAAACTTTCTGATGAGCTTGAACATTTGCTATATTCTGAGTTTATGGCAGTGGAAGAGTTAAATGACGATGAGACTTTTCCCGAGCGTTTAAGTTTCCTGATTAAAGCAAGTAAAAGCATTATTTTCTCTTTTGCGTTTACATCTGTTAGTGATGCCGACGTCAGAAAAAACTTTGTGTCTTTTCAAAAGGAAATTTTGCCATATCTCGTTAAAGCCGCTTTGTAATTCAATATCGAATTAAAATGACAGATTTTATTTGTCGTTTGCATCCTTCTTTGGTAGTTTTACCACAATTCTTTACAGTCTATGTCAGACTTATAGAACCCTAACATCATGAAAGATTTTTATAAATATATATTCGAAAGACATGCTAAAACAGAGAGTGTGCCGTCGAATGTAGATATAGCAAAATGGGCCATCAGGTTAGTCAGACTGATATTTCCCGAACAAGCAGTAAATCCACTCAAATCCTATGAAGAAGTAGAGCAAGCGTTTGAGCAAATTAGAAAAGACTTATTGTTTTTGCTGGATACTACTCACGCCTGTAAAGATTGTAACCACAGTTTGATTGTCAATGAATTTATGGATTTCATTCCGGAACTTCACCGATTATTGAAAACTGATATTACAGCAATTTTATTGGGAGATCCTGCGGCGAATAGCGAATTTGAAATTATCAGATCTTATCCGGGCTTTTATGCCATATCATTTTATAGAATAGCGAACAGATTATTGAGATTGAATACGCCTGTTATTCCCAGAATATTAACAGAATACGCACATTCCAAGACGGGAATTGATATTCATCCGGGAGCAACCATAGGCGAAAATCTCTACATAGACCATGGTACAGGCCTGGTTATTGGCGAAACTGCTCATATTGGCAATAATGTTAAGTTATATCAGGGGATTACGTTGGGTGCTTTAAGTGTCGAAAAGGATATGGCTGGGACAAAACGACATCCAACAGTGGAAGACAATGTGGTTATTTATTCCGGAGCAACCATTCTGGGAGGTGAAACTGTTATTGGCGAAAATAGTATTATAGGCGGAAATGTATGGCTAACTAAGAGCGTTCCGGCAGATTCTATCGTTTATCATTTGTCTTCCGTTCAGGTAGCAGAAAAAGTAAAAAAACAATAATTATGGCAGGTATATTAGATGTTTTAGGAAATACTCCTTTAGTAGAATTGCAAAGGTTGAATTCTAACCCAAACGTTAAAATCTATGCAAAACTAGAAGGAAATAACCCTGGGGGAAGTGTGAAAGACCGGGCTGCTTTAAATATGATTAAAAGTGCTCTGGACAGAGGCGATATTAAACCCGGTATGAAACTCATAGAAGCTACAAGTGGAAATACCGGTATTGCTTTGGCAATGATTGCCCGTCTTTTTGATTTGGAAATAGAATTAGTCTTACCTTCCAATTCGACAAGAGAAAGAACGCTCACAATGGAAGCTTTTGGAGCTAAAGTGATTTTATTAGATGGGATAGAGCAATGCAGAGATTATGCTGAAGAAAAAGCAGCTTCGGGACAATATTATTTACTGAATCAGTTTGCTAACCCGGATAATTATCTGGCACATTATAAAACCACAGGACCGGAGATTTGGAAAGATACAAATCATCAAATTACTCATTTTGTGAGTGCAATGGGGACCACAGGAACCATTATGGGAACTTCTATGTTCCTGAAAGAGCAAAATGCAGCTATCCAGATAGTTGGATGCCAGCCAACCGAGGAAGCTTCTATTCCGGGCATCAGAAGATGGCCTGAGGAATACCTACCTAAAATCTTTGATCCATCCAGAGTAGATCGAGTGATAGACATTTCGCAGGAAGCTGCGGTACAGACAACCAGAGACCTGGTGAAATTTGAAGGTATTTTTGCGGGAATGAGTTCGGGTGGAGCTTGCTATGCAGCGCTGCAATTAGCCAAAGAATTGAAATCAGGAACAATCGTTTTTATCGCTTGCGACAGAGGAGACCGCTATCTAAGCAGTGATTTGTTTGGTTAATATAATCTTTAAAATTCTTTAATAGTATAATAATATACCGATTTGGTTTTTGGTATATTTTGTGCTATATTTAAGAAAAAATAAGGTTATGAATCGAGGTTTAGCACATTTCTCAGAATTGGTTGATAGGCAATTTAAAATAGAAGAGCGCCCGATGAACAAATTCTTTGTGTATATTTTAGGATTGTTTATTTAAGCTTCTAACATAAGAATGGTCTTACCTTACAGGTAACAGGGAAGCTATTGCCATTTTTTATTTTTATCCATTAAACCTCTCCTCACCTTTTTTAATCTTAGTCATTTTACAGTCCGTTGATTCGGCATTTTTAAAATATGAAAGTGACAGACTATTTCTTTAATCTATAGGCAACAGATGCTGTTCAGACTCTTTGCGATTATGGTCAATAATATAATCTCAAATCTAAATTCTTCCCATAAAAACCTTAAATTTGTGCCTTAAATTTTAGAGCATTGACCAATCAAAAGATTTTAGAGCAGCTGCATATTTTTGATATAGCAGAAGAGGGAAAAGGTGTTGCAAGGCACAATGATTTAGTGGTGTTTGTAGAAAAAGCAATTCCGGGAGACATTGTAGATGCAGCTGTATATAAAAAGAAAAAGAAGTTCGCCGAAGCAAAGATTAATAATCTTATTCAAAAATCTGATGATAGGGTAGAACCGTTTTGTGTGCATTTTGGTACCTGTGGGGGGTGTAAATGGCAACACATGGATTATAATGCGCAGCTTAAATATAAGCAGAAAGCTGTTGCAGATGCTTTACAAAGGCTTGGCGGAATAGAAACTGACCACGCAGAGGAAATTTTAGCATCTCAGGAAACCGTATATTACAGAAATAAACTGGAATATACTTTTTCTAATAAACGGTGGTTAACCAATGAAGATATTGCCAGTGGGTTAGATAAAGAAATGAATGCCCTTGGTTTTCATGTGCCGCTTCGTTTCGATAAGATTTTAGATATAGAGCATTGTTACCTTCAGGCAGATCCATCAAACGGATTAAGAAATGCTATTCGAGATTTCGCTTTAGAGAATAACATTTCATTTTATGACCTGAGGGCACATGAAGGGGCATTAAGAAACTTAATTATCAGAACCTCTTCTACAGGCGAGATTATGGCAATTGTTGTATTTGCTTATCCGCAAGAGGCGCAGGTAGAGTTGTTGATGGATTATATCGATAAACAATTTCCGCAGATTACCTCTTTAATGTACATCGTTAACCAGAAGAAAAACGATACCATATTTGATCAGGATGTAATTACCTATAAAGGAACTCCTTTCATATACGAAGAGATGGAAGGTCTTAAGTTTAGAATAGGGCCAAAATCTTTTTATCAGACAAATTCTTTACAGGCATACGAATTGTATAAAATAACCAGAGCGTTTGCGGAATTAACAGGTAATGAATTGGTTTATGATTTATATACCGGAACAGGTACAATAGCCAATTTTGTTGCCAGACAAGCCAGGGAAGTTGTAGGTGTTGAGTATGTTCCAAGTGCTATAGAAGATGCTAAAGTTAACTCTTCTATTAACGATATCACCAATACCAAATTCTATGCAGGCGATATGAAAGATGTATTGAATGCACAATTTGTTGCAGCTCATGGAAAGCCGGATGTTGTCATAACCGATCCGCCAAGAGCTGGAATGCATGCAGATGTTGTTGCCCGTTTATTGGAGATGGAAGCAGATAAGATCGTTTATGTAAGCTGCAATGCTGCAACACAAGCTCGTGATTTGGCTATCCTGAAAGATAAATATGATGTGGCGAGAATTAAGCCGGTAGATATGTTCCCTCATACGCAGCATGTGGAAAATGTGGTGCTATTAAAACTAAGAAAGTAATGAAGGCAGAAGAACTATTGGGAAATTTGGGAGGCGATCAGGAATTACCTAAAGAATCTCCTTTATTGTCCTTGAAAAAGGATCTGGATTTTTATAAGGAAACGATAAGAGAAGTTGCACTGGATATCGTAGGAGAAGGTCTATCTTCTTATCCTATTTTTATAGCCCATCAGCATCAGGTTTCTATAGGCGAAATTATTATAGACAAAGAAGAATTTGGTAAAGAGTGGACCATACAGGCTTCGACATTGGAAGAGTTTATAGAACGTGGAATTATTCAAAAAGATAAAAAAGATGTTTTCCTGTATAGTTACAAAAATCCAGGTGAATATGCATGTATTTTTGTAGTTGTTCCCGAAGGGGCAAATTTTGTTTTTATTCCTTATTAACCGGATATTTAAATTGAATTATTAGAGCAGAAGTTTTAATTTCAGCTCATAAAAATATAACTTATGCCATCTAAAAGAGTACTCATTCTAAACCATACGCAGATTCAGCAAAAAATCAATCGTATTGCGTATCAGATATTGGAAGATAATATAGATGAGAAAGAAATTATTATTGCAGGTGTAGTAGCAAGAGGGTATAGATTAGCGTTGCGATTAGAAAAAGTGTTGAAGAAGATCAGCCATTTTAAAATCAAAATGCTTCAAATAGAGTTAAATAAAGACAGTTCTAAATTAGAGTCGACAATTAACATCCCTTTAAGCGAATGCGAAAATAAGGTTATTATCCTTGTAGATGATGTTTTAAGCAGCGGAAAGACAATTGCCTACGGCATAGGTGTATTCCTGAATATTCCGCTAAAAAAACTAAGGTCTGTTGTATTGATAAACAGAAGCCATAAACTATTTCCGGTTTCCACAGATTATGTAGGGCTGGAACTTTCTACGGTTTTGAAAGAGCATGTTTCTGTTGTTCTCGACGAGAAAGGCGAAGAAGATGGGGTTTATCTCGAATAATTAAGATTCGGGGTTTTCTTTTTCCATCGCTTCTATGACTTCCTCAACCCCGAGGTCTACGCCATATAGTTTAATCTTTGCCTGCTCATAAAAAGGCCTCCGCTCCTGCAGCTTTTCATTAATGAATTCCAAAAGCTCTTCATAAGATTTTCCCTTTATTAAAGGTCTTTCTGCTTTAGCATTAATCAATCTGTCAGCAAGAACCTTTTCCGGCGGATCTATAAAAATAGTTAAGCCGTTTTTATTCATCCATTCCATATTGTCAAAGAAACATGGTGCGCCACCTCCGGTAGATATAATAGTATCCCCAGCAATAGCCGATTTTTGTAAAGTATCGCGTTCTATCTCTCTAAATCCGCTCTCTCCTTTAGCAGCGAATATTTCAGGAATAGTAGCCTGCTGTTTGGTCTGAATCAGTTCATCCAAATCAATAAACGGGCGGTTTAGTTTTGCAGCAAGCTTTTTGCCCATACGGCTTTTACCGCATCCCATGTATCCTATTAGAAATATTTTCATAAATGACTAAGCTCTAGTTTTTGCTAAAATAGTTTTTTTCTAACTCATCATAGCTAGGGAGTTGACTAGCAGGCCATTTTTTGATAACCACTCCATTTTTCATGAGAATCAATCCCGGATTAGATCTTACCATACTTTTTAACGGAACTGCATCGGCATAGAAAATTTCTACCATCAACTGCGCTTCTTTTGTCAGGTTTTCGGCATCCTGTGCAGAATTAGAAGTTAGCAGGACAGAACGTGTCCGGTAATTTTCTGCTGCATTAATAGCAATCAGATTTATCTTTTTTAGAGCATCTAAATGAGTATTATCCAGTTTCCATGCAACAGCAATCAGGTTATAATATGGGTTTTCTATAATCTCTGGAGTAAAACTGATTCCCTGAGCATCAAAAATATTTAAATCTTTAATTTTAGGCTGGTAGCCGGCTTTTATTAATTTCGGATCCGAAGAAGATACAAATTCCCAATTGGGGTCTTCATATATTTTTGTAGCCAGGTATTCTTTGTCATTTATTTTCTTCTCTTCACCTGTATTTTTGTTTTTCAGGGTATAGATAATTTCATATTCGTCTTTAGGTGCGCCTTCAGGAATTTTCATGGCGTCCGGAATATTTACACCTTCTTTATAAGGAAGAAAATCAATAACAGGTAGTGTTTTGTAAGTATATAAACCAAATCCTAAAGGAAGCAGCAGTGCACCCCAGATGAAAATACTTTTTGCGGTGTTGCTGTTTGTACAGGAATTGATTTTATTTTGATTAAAGAAAATATACAGAATAAGAGTCAGTAAAACCAGATCCTTACCAAACGATTGCCATGGAGTTAATGGAATAGCATCGCCAAAACATCCACAGCTTTTTACAGCATCGAATGCGGCGGAATAAAATGTAAGGAAAGTGAAAAATACAATCAGTATAATAAGCCCAAGGTTTACCGCTTTTTTAGCAATTCCGGTTAAAACCAGTACACCCAGAAAAACCTCCAGTGTACAAATTGCAATGGAGAAGAAAACGGCGAAAGGGCTCAAGAAAGTTATATGAAATACCTCAAAGTATTCTTCCAGTTTATATGAAAACCCAAGCGGATCATTCAGCTTGATTAATCCGGAAAAAATAAATAGTAAGCCTACAAATATTCTTACTATCCATAAAAGCGTAGATGATTTTTTGCTCGCCGTCATATTAATCTGCCAACCCTAATTTTATTAACGCAAAAACTGCGTAATTTAACATATCCTGATAATTGGCCTTTATCCCTTCCGAAGCAATTGTTTGGCCTTCATTATCCTCAATTTGTTTTACCCTGAATATTTTCTGCAAGATAAGATCTGTTAAAGAGCTAATCCGCATATCCCTCCATGCTTCACCATAATCATGGTTTTTAGCAAACATGAGGTCTTTTGTTTCCTGTACACGCTGGCTGTAATGGGCATCTACGAAGGCAGGCTCCAATTCAACACCCGCAGAGTCGTCCAATTCCAACTGCATAATACCAATAACACAATAGTTCACAATAGCTATGTATTCATCTGTAATATCGTCACCTACTTTATTTACCTTTTTCTCTTCTATAGTTCTGATACGCTGAGCTTTAATAAAAAGCTGGTCTGTAATAGATTTCGGGCGGAGAATACGCCAGGCCGTTCCGTAATCCCTGGTTTTCTTCATAAACAGATCTTTGCAGATCTTAATAATAGAATCGTATTGAGCAGAAGTATCAAAAGCCAAACCTTAAATATTTTAATATTTACAATAGAACTAATCGTATTTTTGATTAAACGAATATGATGGATAAAGATACGTTTTTTCAAACAAAGACAACGTTAAATATAGGAGGGAAGATACTAGACTTGTCTAAGCCAAAGGTGATGGCAATTCTTAATATTACACCAGATTCCTTTTTTTCGGGAAGCAGATTTAGTGATGAAGATGAGATATTGAAACAAGTATCCGAATTTCTAAAAGAAGGTGCTTCTATTATAGACATTGGGGCATATTCATCGAGGCCGGGAGCCGAGGATGTTGCTGAAGACGAAGAGTTAAACAGGCTGATTCCTGTAATAAAATTGTTGAAAACAGAATTTCCGGATATTGTTCTTTCCATAGATACCTTTAGGGGAAAAGTGGCGGGAGAGGCGGTGAAAGCGGGTGCTCATATTATTAACGATATTTCTGGTGGCGAGTTGGATAAATCTATGTTCGAAGTGATAGGCAGATTGGGAGTGCCTTATATTTTAATGCATATGAGAGGCAATCCAAAGACAATGTCTACCCTTACAGATTACAATGATTTATTAATGGATGTGGTCTCTTATTTTTCAGAAAAGATTAACAGGCTCAAAGCTCTGGGTGTAAAGGATATTATTTTAGACCCCGGGTTTGGTTTTGCAAAAACTGCTCAGCAAAACTATCGTTTGCTAAAGGATATGGATAATCTAAAGATATTTGGATTGCCGGTGCTGGCAGGACTTTCCAGAAAAACCATGATCTGGAAAAGTTTACATGTAAAACCAGAAGAAGCCCTAAACGGAACTACTGTACTAAATACATTGGCTTTGCAAAACGGAGCTGTTATTTTAAGGGTTCATGATGTTTTAGAAGCGAAGCAGTGTATAGATTTGATCGAAATTTATAATAAATCCTGATTTTTTAATAAATTGACAAAGACAAAATATTTAATCTCTTCTGATGGATTTTCTCGATTTCAGTTTTCTTAAACTTACGGTAATAGATGTAATAGATATTCTGCTGGTAGCCATAATTATTTATTATATCTATAATTTAATAAGAGGTACCATTGCAGTCAATATCTTTATTGGTTTTATCATTATCTATATTCTTTATATCGTTACAACAGCTTTACACATGAAATTGCTATCGGGTATTTTAAGCAGTTTCGTAAGTGTAGGTTTAATAGCCCTTATTATTGTTTTTCAGCAAGAGTTCAGGCGTTTTTTGCTGACTATTGGTAAGAATATCTCTTTAAGGAACAAACTATGGCTAAAGCTGGTCTTTGGTAAAGAAGAAGTGGAAAAAAATAATATGGCTAAAATAAAGCCTATTATAGACGCTTGTAAAAGTATGAAGCAATCCAGAACTGGGGCTCTGATTGTTTTTGCAAAATATTTCGATCAGGATGTTTTTGGAAATACAGGCGAGATAGTAGATTCGAAGATTTCAAAACGATTATTGGAAAGTATCTTCCAGAAACATAGCCCTATTCATGACGGTGCTGTTGTTATTGCGGAAAACAGGATTAAAATTGCCGGAGGAATTCTGCCATTGACTGAAAATGATAAGCTGCCACCTCAGTTCGGATTAAGGCATAGAGCGGGAATAGGTATTACAGAAACCAGTGAATGTACTGCACTAATCGTTTCTGAAGAAACGGGCGAAATATCTTATGCACAGCAGGGAAAAGTAAAAATGAATATCAGTTTTACAGAACTCGAACGTTTGTTAAACAAGGACTTTTAGAGCTTAAAATCAACACAAATATTTTGATCGTTTGTTATTGTGTGTAGGCAGACCTTATTTTAATTTTCGACCTTTAACTTCAATAAGATGAGTAAGTTTGAAATTCCCGATAAAGTGATTTATATATGCACAGGGAGTAAGTGTAGTAAAAGAGGGGGTAAGGATTGTTATAAATCTTTAAAATCTTATTTGAAGGATCATAAGCTTAAAAAAGATGTAGAGTTGATAAGAATTGAATGTACGGACAGATGCAAGTTTGCCCCTGTTCTCAACCTTCAGCCTGATAATATTTGGCTAAAGGAATATTCTGAAAAAGAAGTGTTAAGGTTGCTGGATGATTCTTTAAGATGATGCGAAAAGACAGGCCGTATCTTAATTTAATGATAATAATATACGAGGTGTAATGTTTTAGTGCTATAGAGGAAATACTCCTGTTATTTGGCATAAAATAAAAAAGTCCGATTTCATGTCGAAACCGGACTTTTTTATTAAACAAGCAATTATTCACCAGCACTGTCTCCGCTGTATGAGATCTTTTGAACGTGTTTGTCAATTTCCCAACGGCCAGTTCCTTCTTCTCCAATTAAGTCGAATAATTCGAGAGCTCTTCTTGCTTTGTATTCTTCTTCTCTCTGTTCTTTAAAGAACCAGTTTAAGAATTCAAGTGTGATATAGTCTTGCTCTTTATGACATCTTGCAGCTATGTTTTTAAAAGACTGCGTTACAGTGATTTCTGCATCTAATGCATCTTCGAAAACTTCTCTAAAGGAAGAAAATTCAACTTTAATATTGCTAACGTCCGGAGAGATAGCAGTCGCACCCATGTCAGCAACATAATGGAATATTTTTAGTTGGTGTTGTCTTTCTTCGTCAGATTGTTTGTAAAAATATTCTGCAGAATTGTCAAAACCATTTCTATCACACCATGATGCCATAGATAAATATAATGCAGCTGAATGAGCTTCTTTTTTTATTTGCTGGTTAAGTAAGTTTTCGATGTCAGTCGAAATAGTACTTTTAATACGAACTAAATCTTTCATAATAATGTTCCTTTCTTATACAAAAGTAGGGATAAGAAAACCAACTATATAAAAAGATCGTAATTTGGAGTTAATCTAAGTTTAGTGTCAGATAATTAGTCTGTTTAACCTATCGGTAAGAATGCTGTTGAGTTCCAGCATGGTAAAAGCACCATTAATTAATTCTTTTAGATGGATGATCTCCTGAATATCTAAAACAAAACATTCTTCGGCACCACATAAGAAAATGATTTCTATACCAGGATGGTTTACATCCGTCATTTTAATCAGGTCAATATTATCTAAAACCTTTTTAAGGCGTTGAAGACAAGCTAATTTATATTGAGCTCTTCTACCGGAGAAATTTAAATAAATACAGTTACCTTTATCACATTGATGAACCGACCCAAAAGAGGTAGAGAATACTTCTACTAAATCTGTGCTGTCTAAAGTAAAGCTGTTATTTTTCATTTCCGATGCAAATATGCATCTTGTTTAGAAATAATCCAAATAAATAAATATTGATTTTTCTTTTTATTACATTACCGAAGATAACCTGCTGCCCTATTATTTATCTTGTAATATATAAGGCAGCAGATAGTTCTTGATATAATGCTATTTAATGGAGAAGCTGCTTAAGTTCACGAACTGTTGTACTCTTGCTTCAATTTCTTCCTGACTTAAATCTTTAATTTTTTCTGTCCCGAACTTTTCTACACAGAACGAGGCTAAAGCAGAACCGTAAATGATAGCATTTTTCATGTTATTGAAATTAATGGTTCCTATTTGCGCCAGATAACCAATAAAACCACCTGCAAAAGTATCGCCTGCACCAGTTGGATCAAAAACATCCGCTAGTGGAAGGGCAGGTGCAGAAAATACGAGATTCTCGTGAAATAAAAGCGCGCCATGTTCTCCTTTTTTAATAATGAGATATTTAGGCCCCATTTGCAGAATCTTATCAGCAGCTTTAACCAAAGAATGTTCTCCGGAAAGCTGGCGGGCTTCAGCATCGTTTATGGTTAAAACATCTATAAGTTTTATGGTTTCCAGTAAATCATCTAAAGCAACGTCCATCCAGAAATTCATTGTATCTAAAACAATCAGTTTTGGGCGGTTATTCAAACGTTCAATTACTGTTTTTTGAATATTCGGTGTTAAGTTGCCCAGCATCAGGTATTCGCAGTCCTGATAAGAATCCGGTATAATAGGATCAAAATCAGCCAAAACGTTCAGCTCTGTTACCAAAGTATCTCTGCTGTTCATGTCATTATGATATCTTCCGGACCAAAAGAAAGACTTTTCGCCTTTTTTT
>NZ_JBEBVH010000031.1:0-23312 GCF_040392825.1 Pseudopedobacter sp. | reverse complement strand
TTTGATAGGGTTTGATTCCGATAATAACTTACAAATAAATGATCGTTGTTAGAGCTAACAGATTTATTCTAAATATTAAAAATGAAGTGAAATGCTTTATGAATTAATACGGGGTGAAATACAGATTTTAGAATAAGTTTATGATTGATTATAGTAGCAGTGAATTAATATTTTAAATGAAAATACATAAATTCATTATTTTGATATTTTTGTATCTTTTTAATATAATTATCTTATACTCAGTGTTGATTACTTGATTTTAGTCTTTTCATACAATAGCTTTGGAGAATCTTGTATCAAGATACAAAAAACCATATTGAAATAACATTAATAGCTATTTAAAAATCTATGTACCATGATACCCTTTGCAAGTAGCAAGTCTTTTTTAGTTACTTGAATTTGATTACCTCAACTTTGATAGTAAAGTCATCAGTTGTATGTTGGTTTCTCTGTATGTTAATCTCCGAGAATACAACTCCGTCAGCACCTATCTTTTTCGCTTTTTCTATTACTTGTTGCCTTGTTGTAACTTGTCCAGATTCAGTAGCTGAAGTTAGGGCAGTCATATGTCCAATAACCTTGTAGGGTTGCTTAATATCCTTCAATGAATAATAGGACTGAACCGTGCTGGTGGGAGAATAGGTATCACCAAAATATGTTGGAGAATACAAAGAGCAAGCTGAAACTAATAGGAACAGAGCTAATGCGAAAAATTTAAGAGACGGCTTCATATGTATGTAGTATATATTCTAAGGTAAAAGAAATTTTAGAAGATCGGAATAGTCTTGATATACCAATTACAAATTGCCAAACAGCAAATATGAGTATTGTTTTTTTTTACGGCCAGTCAATGAGTTTTGGTTTTCTTCGTTTTTTTGAGACAGTCATGCATACAAGCTAGATGTCTTTAGAGGAATTTACTTATCTGACCATACAGCAAGTTCATTTCCTGACGGATCAGTAAAATGGAAGCGATGACCCCCGGGGAATGAGAATATATCTTTTGTAATTTGTCCCTTAGCCTGGATCACTCGTTTTTTTGCGGTATTCAAATCACTGTGATAAAGTACAGTAAGGGCTCCATTAATTATTTGCGTGTCGGTTTTCTCAAAGCCTCCATCCAGACCACTTCCTGAAAAGGCTATATAATTTGGTCCGTAATCAGTAAAAATCCAATTAAAAGCTGTAGCATAAAACTCTTTTATTGCCATTAGATTATGTGCTTTAAATTCTATATAATTAATGTGATTATCGGTCATATACTAGAAGTTCAATTTATAATTTGATGAAGTTAAAAAAACAATCTAATTATTTTATATGATAAATCATCTTCATTTGTAACAGGTTGTGATCCTTCGTTTTTAAAGACAGTTCAAACATTCTCACTTCGAAGCATACCATGTTAAATTTCCTGGCAATTAAAACCAAAGTCGATGATGATCTTCTCAGTTGTAATTGGAATAACTCCAGCTACGAATTAATTATTAAGGGTGATATAATTGATTTAGTAGGGCCTATTTCGCTATTTTGGGATGCCTTTGTGTAACTTTATGGTATATATAAGTTGTAAGCAACCAAAAAGTATCGCTCTACCAAATCGAAAAACCAATGAACAGACAGATAATTCATAAGACAGTGAAAGTAGATGGAGTTAAAATTTTTTACAGGGAAGCAGGGGACAGAAAAAATCCGACTATTCTCCTGTTGCACGGATTTCCTACCTCTTCAATAATGTTCAAAAACCTAATGGTTGAACTTGCCGACAAGTTTCATCTTATTGCACCAGATTATCCGGGCTTTGGGTTCAGCGATTTTCCCTCAATAAAGGAGTTTGATTATTCTTTTGAGAACATTGCGAATTGTATTGACAGGTTTACACAAACAATTAAGTTAAAATCGTTTTCGGTATACCTTCACGACTATGGAAGTTACATTGGTATGCGAATTTGCCTGAAAAATCCTGATAAAATTGACACCATAATTGTTCAAAATGGTAATAATTACCTGGAAGGACACGGACCAAATTGGGACGAAACCAAAGAATACTGGAAAAATCCTACTAAAGAAAAGAAGAAAAAAGTATATGCCTTTTTAAGTAAAGCAGGTACAAAAGAACAATACTTTGCGGGTGTGCCCAAAAAACTTCATCAAAATATTAGCCCCGAAAGTTGGATTTTAGATTGGGAAAGATTGAGCCGTCCAAAGAACCTCAATATGCAATACAAACTAAACTGTACATATCCGACAAACTTTGAAATGTTTCCTGCTTTTCAAGAATATTTTCGGAAATATCAACCACCTGCGCTCATTATTTGGGGGAAATATGACCCTTACTTTGATGTGTCAGAAGCATATTGCTATAAAAGAGACTTGCCAGAAGCTGAAACATACATTCTAGAAGGTGGACATATGACATTGGAAACAAATTTTGACGAAATGGTAGAACTAATAAAAAAATTTTTAAAGAAATAAACCTGGCTGCCTATGCCTGGCAGTTTTGTAATAAAGGGATACTTGTAACACAAAATTTAAATGGGATAAATTCTTTGTTTAACCAAACAGTTTTTGCATTGAAGAAATTCATTTTGCCGGAATTTTAATACGATAAAATTATCAAAAAAACAGATGTAAGCAGGAATATGTTATTTTTAAAATATTTATACTGAATTATTTATGCCTTACAATATACCAAATCATCTGAAAGGTCTTAACGATAGCGAAGTAGCTGCTTCAAAAAAGAAATACGGTTATAACCGGATAGATGTCGCGCATAAAAGTACCTCACTGGAACTGTTGTTGAATATACTGAAAGAACCGATGCTGGTTTTGCTTTTTACCATTTCAGCTATTTATGTAATTATAGGCGACTATGGTGAAGCTTTGTTCATGTTTTTGGCCATTGTGGGAGTTTCTGCCATTTCGTTATATCAGGATACCCGTAGCAAGAAAGCCCTGGAGGCTTTAGAAAAACTGAATGAACCGTTGAGCAAGGTGATTCGTGATATGAAGGTTGTTGAAATCCCAACCAATGAAATTGTGGTCGGCGACCTTTGCATTACCGAAGAAGGGAAAATGATTAATGCAGATGGGAAGATTGTGCACAGCAACGATTTTTCTGTCAATGAAGCATCTTTAACGGGAGAAAGTTTATCGGTATTTAAAAGCAATGAGAGCAAAGATAATAAGGTTTACAGCGGAACCGTAACCGTATCGGGGTTGGCAGTTTTTGAAGTAGAAAAAATAGGAAAAGAAACCCGTCTTGGCAAAATTGGTATTTCTATTTCAGGAATAAAAGAAGAAGTTTCGCCTTTACAGCTTCAAATCCGCAAGTTTGTAAAAACGATGGCATTTATGGGCATTGCCATTTTTCTAATGGTTTGTGCCGTAAACTACTACCATACCCGAAACCTCCTTGAAAGTTTACTCAACGGGCTTACTTTGGCAATGTCTGTGCTTCCTGAAGAAATTCCAGTAGCATTTACCACCTTTATGGCCTTGGGGGCATGGAAACTTATGCGTGATGGTATTATTGTGAAGAGGAGCAGCATTGTGGAGACCTTAGGTAGTACAACAGTTATTTGTACTGATAAAACAGGAACTATTACCGAAAATACGATGCAGCTGAAGCATCTTTACGATTACAATTCGGATAAGATTTTTGAAGAAAAAGATTTTACAGATAC
Source organism: Pseudopedobacter sp. (assembly GCF_040392825.1). Classification (NCBI taxonomy): domain Bacteria; kingdom Pseudomonadati; phylum Bacteroidota; class Sphingobacteriia; order Sphingobacteriales; family Sphingobacteriaceae; genus Pseudopedobacter; species Pseudopedobacter sp. Next base: position 19,629 of record NZ_JBEBVH010000031.1, on the reverse strand, counting down.
AACGCTTTCTACGCTGATTGATTATGCCATGTGGAGTAGTGAACCTGTACCATTTGACCCAATGGAAAAGACGCTTCACAGAATATATGAACAAACGCAATCTAGCGACCAGCGGAGAGCTTTTCAAATGATATATGAATATCCGTTGGATGGCAAACCGCCAATGATGACGCACCTTTTTGAGAATGCAGAAAAGCAAAGGATTGTTGCAGCAAAGGGAGCGCCCGAGGCCATCCTCAACGTTTCTACACTTCCAGAAAATGATAAAGATAAAATAAGGAAGTTAATTAGTGATTTCGGACGGCAGGGGTTTCGGATTTTAGGCGTAGCGAAATCACACTTTGAAGGCGACAATTTTCCCGAAAAACAACAGAAATTCAAATTTGAATTTCTGGGTTTGGTAGTATTCTATGATCCACCGAAAAAAGGTATTCAGGACGTTTTTAGGCATATTTATGATGCTGGTATCAAGGTTAAAGTAATTACGGGCGATAATAGTGATACTACCAAAAGTATTGCGGCACAAGTAGGAATTATAAATACAAACCAATCCATAGAAGGCAAAGAAATTATGGAATATACGGAAGAACAGCTTTTACAGGTCGCCCAGGAAAATGTATTGTTCACCAGAATGTTCCCCGATGCTAAACTTGCTGTGGTAAACGTACTGAAAAAGAAAGGCGAAGTGGTGGCAATGCTTGGTGATGGAGTAAATGATGGTCCGGCTTTGAAAGCGGCACATATAGGAGTAGCAATGGGCAACAAAGGAACGGAAATAGCAAAAGCTGCAGCATCTTTGGTGATTACAAATGACGATCTTGAAAAATTAGTCATAGGAATTGCTGCGGGTAGGAGGATCTACACCAATATAAAAAAAGCTATACAGTATATCATTTCTATTCATATACCAATTATACTTACGGTCTCTCTGCCTTTATTTTTGGGTTGGGTATTTCCGCAGATATTTACACCTGTACATGTTATCTTTCTGGAATTAGTAATGGGGCCCACCTGTTCTATTGTCTATGAAAACGAACCGATGGAGAAAAACACGATGCAACAGCCCCCTCGAACAATGACGGATACTTTTTTGAATCTGCGGGAATTAATTATCAGTATTATACAGGGATTGGTTATCACAGCAGGTGTATTGTTCGCTTATCAGTGGGCTGTTCAAAATGGAGGTAGCGAAGAAAAAACACGAGCCATGGTCTTTACTACTCTGATTATTTCAAATATATTACTGAGCCTGGCTAACCGTTCTTTTTTCTACAGTATATTTGATAGCTTCAAGAACAAAAACCTGCTATTCCCTGTGGTTATTGGTTTAACATTGGTTTTACTTTTTGCCATACTTTATACTCCTTTGGCTGGCTTCTTTCAAGTAACCCAATTGAGTTTATTCGAGTTAGGATTAATATTATTGATTGCAGTTGTCTCGGTACTTTGGTTTGAGGTTTATAAACTGTTTAAAAGAATGAAAAATAAGTCTTAAAAAAACATGACAGAGAATATTAAGTTCGGTTAATAAACAGCTATACTTGAAGATGATTACCGCTTTAAATATTAAAATGCCGTATGCTTACGCAGCTAACTGACGGTTATTTCACCCACGATAAAATGGAGTGAAAAGTGGCAGGTCAAATTAAAAAATTAGACTCGTCCAATCAAAGTTAGATGTAATCATGACCTTGTAGACATCAAGATTAAAACTTTGGTAATCATGTTCGGGTTCTTCTTTTACTATTTATTTCCTTTGTTTACTGATGTCCATAGTACTTATTTTGGAAGCTGTATTTCCGAAGTTACTTCTAATATAGGTTAGTATTTTTGCGATTTCTTCATCTTTCAGGAAATTGAAAGATGGCATTTGCTGATCGTACTTTTTGCCTTTTACTGTAACCTCTCCTGATAAACCATTTAAAACAACTTTAATTAATTTATTGGGTTCACCGGTAACGTATTCTGAACCGGCGAGAGGAGGGAAGATATCTGTAACGCCCAAACCACTATCTTTATGACAAGATGCACAATACGAGCTATACAAGCTTTTTCCATCTGTTACGTTAAGTTTTGTATGGGTAGTTTTAGTACCATTTAAAGGTTTTGATATTGCCTTGTTAACCGGATATAGCTTTAAAATTCTATCATCACTGGCTTTCGGAAATCCGGGTTGGGGGTTCCAGTCGCGATTACTGGTGGCCAGATAAATAGCTCCATCTGGCGCTACAGCTACAGCCCGTAATCTGCCAAAATGCTTTTCCAGATAAATATGTTCTTCATTTATATTTTTTCCATCCTCGCTTAATCTTAAAACTCTTAAACTTTGGCTTTTAAGCGTCGCCAACAATAGGGAATTCCTCCATTCAGGTATAGCTTTAGAGTTATAAAATTTTAGCCCTGCCGGAGCGATTACAGGCGTCCAGGATTTAATAGGTTCCGTACGTCCAAGCTTTTCAGCTATTTCAAGTTCAGTCGGAGTATCATGTAGCCCTTCGATTTGTGGCCAACCATAGTTTCTAAGGGGCATAATTCGGTTAATCTCGTCTTCTATGGCATCTCCATGTTCAGATGTATAAATGGTTCCGGAATCAGAAACAGTTAGACCCTGCATATTTCTAAATCCCCAGGCGTAAACAAGGCTTCCGGAAATGGGATTATCTTCAGGTACAGATCCATCTATATTCATTCTTAAGATTTTTCCATTCAGAGAAGAGCTATCCTGAGCAGAAGTTTGGCTATGTGCATCTCCGGTTGCCCATAATAGCTTACCGTCTTTGTCAAAAGCAATCCTGGCTCCGTTATGGCCTGTATTTCCTGGGATAGTATGTAAAGTCTTTGGGTTTAATAGCGTATCGCCATCTATGGTAAGTCGTACTAACCTAGAGAAGATCTCTTCCTTATTGTTTTTTATAGTATAGCTGATAAACACAAAAGGATTATTTTTTAAATTCGGCGAAACAGCCATTCCCAGTAAACCTAACGTTCTTTTTTGATATACATCGTTTACAGTATAAAGAAGTTTTTTTTCACCGGTCAAAACATTCAACCTGCTAATTTTTCCTGCAATTTCTGTGTATAAGATTTCATGATTATTTATGAATTTCATATCCCAGGGTACCTCTAAACTATCTGCAATTACACTAACAGCAAGAATTGTTTTATCTAACTGAATGTTTGCAATTATGGGGAAGTCAATTTTATTTTTACAAGTGATGCATGTAAATAAAGTAAGCAGACTAAAAAATAATAATTTCATTGCCTTCAACTTTACACCCCACTGAAGGTCTTTTCGATCATGTCTCATTAAAAATGGCTAAAGAATGAAATGTTTTGTCGTTGTATTAATCTTTATGATGTAGAATATTCTTGTGATGTTAAATCTAACATCACAAGAATATTCTGTAGTACAAAAAATAATATGGATACTAATTGAGATATGCTTTTAGTATTATTTGGGCATTATATTTCTGTCTGGTTTTTGGAATGGAAACCGATTATCAGTGTCGGGACTTATTTTATAATTACCAGCTTTTGCAGTAAAAAATACGGTGTTTTTTCCTGGTAGTACCTCTACATTAAAGTTTTTCCTGGTCGATGAACCCTTTACATACCAATTGCCGTCTGCCAAACCATTTAATACTATTTGATAGGTTGTTTTGCCTTTAGGTATGCTTATTTCAAATGCTTTATTAATAAGCATATTGCCTTTAGGCATAGATACAACGCGATTGTCAAACACGAGTACATCACTAAGTTCGCTATTAAGATGTGTTACATCCAGGGGTTTTGTTTCGCCATCCACCAGTTGAAAGACAGTTAAAAACCGGTCAGTTTTGTTAGCTTTAGTCGGAGTAATCATCGTTCTGGAAGCATGCGATTCTGGCATATTTAAGTCTGGAGAGTCAAATTTAACACCAAACGCAGACATAGCTTCATCACCAGACAGAACTTTTATGGTTTGTTCCTGAGGTGCAGGAAGTAACATATTAACATAGGTTTTTCCCACTTTTTCGCCATCTCTGGCCAGTAATATTAATTGTTTATCTTTTACTTCAGGTTTACTTAAGCTGTTAATTTGCCAATATTTTTTAAAGTCAGGATTAGTGCTGGTTATATCATCACTTAATATCACAACGGCAGGAATATCGCTCCTGTCCATATTGACAAAACAAAGTCTCCTGTCGTACCTTTCAATTTTTTTTGAGTAGGCACCTTTTAAATCTACTGCAAAATAACTGTAAAAAGGTTTCAGATTTGATGGGCCGAAATCTGAAGAAATAACTTTGCCGTAATAAAACAAAGAATCATTAAGCACCTGGTCCGGAGTTTCGGGATTTACCCTTACAGAGCGAGAACCGCCACTGTTCACAGTTGACGAGGCAAATTTTTCATTAGGGTCTAGCGTCAACATCATACTATGTGCCAATGAGCTTTTATTAAAGTTTAGATCGTAAGGCGTTCCGTAGAACTTATAAAGCCCAATATCTCCCAGTTGAAAACCTCTATAATATATTTGGATAGCACCTGCATCGCTATGCTGATGATTCGCGAATTGGTATCCTCCTCCTTTAATTTCAACCACAACATCATCACTGTTTTCGCCAAAGTTCCAACCTGTTCTGGCTACCATAGAACCTAAAATAGGACCGAAATCTTTTGTTAAAGCCAGGTAATCTCTATTTGCTGAAGCTTTAATGTTCGGATCATTTAGTAATAGAAAAAGTACCGGATTTACAGACGATCCGCCTACGCGTTGAAAATCATACTTGATTGTTGGATTTTTTGAATATGAATAAGCTCACAACAATGGTAGGGGTGGACTCCAATAGTAAGGTTGTCCTTTTTTCGGAATATTAAAGCCATCGCCATCTCTCAGCATTTGACCGTTAGGCAAACGCATATACAACCACTGGTTATCCAAATTTTTGATATTGCTGTCGAAAACTTCTTTGCCTGTCATCCTGGCAAATAAAGTAGCCGCATGTAAATCCCATCCTAACCGGTAGGCGCCGTAATTTACGCCCTGATTATGTCTGCCAGATTGATATTGAAATTTGCGCATGGGCACAAGTTGTTCTAATATAGCATAGGATGTATATTTATAAGGTGTAGGATCTTCGTCATAGATGGCTATACTCATAGATAATAAATCTCTACAAACCTGAGCTTCATTACCATGTCCATAAACAACAGGTTCTAAAAATGGAGGCCAACCTATTTCCATGTCATCAGCTAAGCGTAGTAAACTTTTATAGATGCGGTTTTTCTGAGTTGGAGTCATCAATTTATAACACCAGTCATAAACTTCAGAAGCGGTGTAAATAGCTCTTCCTAATTCACGGGTTATATCTAATAAATTGCCAAATTCTACATTTTGAAGATACCCATCAATTAAATCCAGAGCTTCCTTGCCAACTTTTTCGTCGCCGGTCATTAAGTAATAAAATGCTTTACGTTCAGCAGCAATTTCTAGCTTTTCATTATGTTGGGTCTCAACCTCCGGATTGTACTTCACGGAGAAAGGAGTGAGCGCTGTTTTCTTAACTTCAGCCCAGGCAGCTGCATTTTCTTCAGCCGTTAAGCTGGCTTTAATACCAGGTAAAGATTCTGGATTTACCCAAATTCTTGGACGTGAAATTGGCGGTACTATCTTGGGAATGTAAGCTTCAGCCTTTTCAGGCACCGCTGGTGCAACGTAGGTGCTAAACTCAACATAGTCGAAATTGATTCCTCTTGGTAGCCAAATTTTAAGTGTTTGTGGTTTCCCGGTTAAGTCAAACTTTCCAGAGGTTTGCAAGGCAACATCCCAGGGCACATAAACCACTCGTTTGGTAGGTCTGTTATCATCAATTTGAATTTTAATAAATAGAGACTCATATTTAGTTTTAGCATTTTTTAAAAGCTTTTCGCCCTCCTTATTTTTTCTTGCCAATGTGCGCATTACATATCTTCCGGGTGTTGCAGACCGAATGTTAAATACTAAATCGGCTTCTTGTCTTTGGTTGTCCAATGCTGCGGATACACCAGTTTTTAAAGAAGTACCTTTACCTTTGGTTAAACGACTATCTTCAACAATTTCGGTGGTGGATGGATTTATTTTAGCAGATTCAAATGTGAAGCGTATTTTTTCCACTTTTGAGTTATTCGAAGAAGGGTATTGACCGCTACTTACTGCTGGAAAAGCTAGCCCTGCACAGATAATAGTCAGAATTAACCGGGAGTAAATCCCGGCTTTTAAAAATACATTCATATTGAAATTTAATGTTTAGTTTATTGGCTTAAAGATGATAGCATCTGCAATCACTTTTCCCTTACCATGTTTATCAAGAACTTCTACAAAAACCTGTCTGCCAGCATTAAAATTGTAAGTTCCCAGATTAACCCATTCGCCGTTACTTTCGTTATTATTTCCTAATACTTTGATGTCAGATGATGTTAATGTAAGTGACTTATTAGTTTTTCCATTAAAAATGTTGAAGTTCAATTCGCCTGGAAATTTTTTATTAACTTCCGGAATGTAAGCATACACAGTATATTTTCCGCTTTGTTTTAAAGACGGTGAAAATTTTACTGTATTTTCTTTTTCAGAAGCCTTGCTGATTAGTACACTTCTACCATAGCCACCTTTAGCTTGTTTCCAATTTCCATTAATGATAACATGGTCTTTGTCTTCATTATCGACTAATATTTCTAAAGGCTTTTTGTCAAGAATTGGATCTTCTGTAAGGATTTTTTGCAATTTGGCTACATCTATATCCTGTACACTTACTTTAGAATCAATTGCCATAACTGCAGCAGTTGCTGCAGATTGTCCCATGACCATAAAAACCGGTTCCATTCTAATTGAACCAAATGCAATATGCGAGGCAGAAAGACAAATTGGAACTAAAATATTTTTACATTCTGATTGCTTGGGTACCAGCGCCCTATAGGAGATAGGGTAGGGACCGGCAACAGGAATTTGGACATCGCCTTCGTTTTTTACCATGCCATTAATAACTATTCTTTGGCAAGTATGCGAGTCCATTCCATAGGCAGCCATTCCAACACCATCCGTAACCGTTTCAATGCCATCACAATGTTTTTGTGTCATTACCATTTCTCCAACCATTCTTCTCGCTTCACGAACGTATAGTTGGTTAGAGAAACCATTTAAATCCTTAAATTCATCTTTACTATAACCCCAGGTTTGCATGTCATTTCTTACATGAAGAGGTACACTGTTATCATTCGCTAAGAAATAAAATAGTCCTTTTGTATAGTCTTCGTGTGCTTTCCAAATTTTTTCTCTGGTAGCATAATCTCCTTCCGGATAGTCATAGTTAGCACCAACCATATCGGTAGAAAAAGCTCCGAAATTATTGAAATCTGTTTTGCCATTTGGCATGTATTTTATGAGGAAACCTCCTTCATTAATTACGGTTACACTATCACCATTTGTGATACGTTTAAACGTTCCATTAATTCCCTTCCAACTTTCTTTTTCGATTACCCTGGCTAACAATGCATATTTTTTTGCGTCATAGTTTTCGGGACGGGTGAAGGGAATTTGATTACTTTTATCTTGCGTTAAGCAGATACGAAAGTTATAAGCCTGAATCAATTTATCTCCACTTCCGGTTTTGTTCATTTTAGCATCGTTTATTCCGTAAAGTAAACCACTTTCGGGCTTGCCAGGAACTACGTAAGGGTCAATTCCGTCTGGGAATTGATGGTATTCAGATAGCTGAACGCCATTATAAGTTTCACCATATTGTGCGTTTGATTCTCTGCCAATCGTATAGGAAACGCCAGCTTTAGCCATCAAATCTCCTTCATAGGTGCAGTCTAAAAATACCTTCGCCTGTATTGTTTGATTAGTGATTTTAGATGGCTTATCAGAAACTTCTACCGTTATCTCTCTGATATAACCATCTGTTTTCTGGACGCCTGTTAGCCTGTGATTTCTGACAATTTCAATTTTAGCTTCAGCAATCATATTGTCGAATACTTTAGACGCTACATGAGGTTCAAAAGTCCATTGCTCTAATTTGCCGTAATGGGTTCCAATTTGCCTGTAGAATTCTTTAGCCAATCCTGTTATTGCATATTTATTGCCAATATCAGTGGCGCCCAAACCACCAGTAGTTAAGCCCCCAATATATTTGCCAGGTTCGATTACCAAAACAGACTTACCTAGCTTTTTTGCAGTATATGCTGCTATTATTCCGGCAGAGCTTCCTCCATAAATGCAAATGTCAACTTTACGAATATTTTGTGCGACAGCGCTAATGCTGAACATAACCGCCATTAGCAGTATGGTATATCTTATTTTTTTCATTTTACTATAATTCTGAGATTAATTTGAAGATGGATCGACTTTGTAATAAATACCCTGTTTATCTAAGTGCTGAAGAAAAGCAGGAAGAGATTTCATGAAGCCTTCATAAGACTTCCTGTCTTTGGTAGTCCAGCCCACTTCTGCATAAGCAGCTAATCTCGGGAATACCATTCCCTGCATATCTTTTATAGTAGGAATCCACTCACTCCACATATGACAGGCAGAACCTAAAATTCTTTTTTCAGATGCAGTATCTAAGCCTGCAGGCACCGGGTCAAATGAGTAAGCTTCCTTTAAAGATAAGTTAGGATAATCCAGATAGGTGCTACTATGTAAAGAATTGACAGCATTGTAACCTTTGTTTAATGCATCTTTCATTAACTCTAAATCGCCTTTCCAGAAATCCACTATAGTGTTGGAAGCTAATTTAGTTTTTACAGATACATCGGAGTCTGCGGTGTAGTCATGAATTTTAATACCTAAGATTTCATTCCAACCCATCATTCTGCGGCCTTTGCTTTCTATGTAATGAGAAACCTTATTTGTAAACCAAACTTGTAAATCTGCCGGAGAACCTAAACCTTTTTCTTTAATGAAATCTGTTATTTCCTTGTTGTTTTTCCATTGTTCGTATTTTACTTCGTCTCCTCCGATGTGGATTACCCTGGAAGGAAAAAGTTCGATTATTTCGTCTAGTACTCCCGTTATAAAAGTCCAAACCCGTGGATCAGAAACTCTTAATACGTTTGGCTGATTAGCGAAGCTATGAGGGACTTTTATAGGAGTATCTAAACTACCTAAAAAAGGATAAGCCGCTATCGCTGCGCTTGTGTGGCCTGGCATATCTATTTCTGGAACAACTGTAATATGTCTTGCTGCGGCATAGGCAACAATTTCTTTGATATCTTCCTGAGTATAAAACCCACTGTGAGGTTTTCCATCATAAAAACCACCTCTAATGCGATTGATTTTAATCTCCGACGAATCTCTTTTTGCGCCAACTTCGGTCAATAAAGGATATTTTTTTATCTCCACTCTCCAGCCGGTATTGTCTGTTAAGTGCCAATGAAATACATTCATTTTTAAGTAAGCCATCTGGTCTAGCAGCTGCTTAACCACATTTTTTCCTTTAAAATAACGCGCTTCGTCAAACATAAACTCTCTCCATCCAAAACGTGGTTCATCAAATATCTCTACACATTTTAGGCTAAGTGTGCTATTGTTCTGTTGTAGAATTTGGCGAAGCGTTTGGATACCATAAAAAATACCTTTGGCGTCTGTAGCATGGATAGTAATGCCTTTTTGAGTTACTTTGAGCAGATAAGCCTCTGGATTGATACTTTTTAATGAATTTTTAGATATTAATAAACTTATGCCGGAAACAGAATTGTTTTTCCCGCTTGATAACTCTAAATTATAATCGGTTTTAAAATAGTCTCTGAGCAGCTTCGCCTCGTTAGATAAATTTGCAGAGGAAATTATTGTTGTTTTTGGGGATATGACAAATACCCCAGGTCGCTCAATTACTTCTAAAGGTTTCGGAATAACATTTACAGCTGCCTTTCCCGAAGAAAAACATAAAGCTATAGTGAAAAATGCCACGACTATGTATTTAACCGTGTAATATTGATATGCTGTATAAGATTTATGATTAAAAGTCATTATAATTATGTTTTAGCACCAGCCGTAAGCCTTGTGGTTAATGCTATTGGAATATTTTATTCTATTGTAATTTCTATTTCTTTAGTAATTGTACTGCTTTCACCATTGCGGCTATTTAATGCTACAAAGACTACTTTATAAATACCTTTAGCATTAAACACATATTCATAAGTTTCGGGTAACACTTCTAAAATATCCTTAACAGATTTAGGGTAATCTCTATTAGCAGCATCAGGGTATACCGGTCCGCTAACCACCCAATTTTCTGTTTCTTTAGCATCTCTTGCCGCTGTAGGCTGACTTAAAGTAGTGCTACTTACGACCCAACCATGTATAGGATCATTCTTAACATTAAGAGTTTTCCATCCCATATTTTTAATCTCACCTACTATACTGGTTCCAGACCCATCATTATATTTATTTTGAATAAGTACTTTTCCGATAGTCCACCTGTCTTGTGCTCCGGTAGCAGTAGTTTTTACATGAGATCTAAATGCTATATATAATGGTTTAAAAGGTTGAACTATATCAGACAAGTCTGCGGTGCCAATTGCAGTTTGCGCACTTGTCGCAGCTGTAGGAATAGTATAACGGTTGCTAATATCTATCCAATTAGCATTAACAATACTTGTTGAATCTCTTAATGCATTAAGCTCTGTTGTGGCATAAATAAATAAAGATCTGGTTCCAAGAGTATTAAGTAATCTGGCCGTGATTTCACAAGTAATCTTTCCGTCAGCTCGTAACCGGTCTCTGTTTTCATATTTTGAACCATTTTCGCCACTGTACATAGCTAAGTAGTCGGCGTCTCCGCTAAACTTAAATCGAACGGTATCACCCAGATTATAAGTCATTTTGTCAACTGATACATCAAAAGATGGTACGCTAACATCTTCTTTAGTGCAGGCACTGAAAAACAATCCAGTTAAAACTGCTATAAATATTTTTTTCATACTTACGTAATTACCAGCCTGGGTTTTGGGTTAGTTTTCTATTTAAAATGAGTTCGGTAGATGGTATAGGCATATATATATGCTTGGGTCTTACATTGGCGAAGGCTCTGGTATTTGGTGAACCTGCAGCTTTTTCATAGTAAAACAGATCATCCATTTTTTCTACAAATAAATTCCAACGGAGCAGGTCCATTCTTCTATAACCTTCAAAGCATAATTCCCGGGCTCGTTCGTCTACTATAGCATTGAAAAAATCACTTTTGCTCATTCCTAACGGGAGATCAGCATCTGTTAAACTGGTGATTGTTGCAGTTACACCGGTTACCGCTACGCCATTTAATTTAACTGTTGGTTCTGATTGATAAAACTTACCTCGCGAGGTAATAGTAAATCCGGTTAACCTGTTTGAGGCTATAATTGCTGTTGCACTGGCTGCAGTAGTTGCACCTCCACCTTCTATAGTTACGGTTGGGGCCGTAGAATATGCAAGGCCTGCGGGGAATTTAATTTCCTTTAATACATTTCCATTTAGCTCTTTGCCGTAGGCTCTTTTTCTTACCAGATTTACGGCAGTATAAGCGCTATCTGTAGGCTGGCCTTCAACTTCATTTGCTGCTTCTGCATACATCAATAATACATCAGCATACCTTAATATAGTGGTATTGATAGGCGACAACTTTGTTTTTGGCGTAAATGTTTCATATTCTCTTCTCCACTTACCCATATACATGCTGTAAGGCCTGGTAATTGTTGTTTTAACGCCAACAGCAGTTAACCCATATTCGTAATTTGCACAATTCCAATCACGACGTAAATCTAAAGTAGGTCTGATAACCGCTGTTGAAGCAGGATCTACAACACTGTATAAGTTAAATAATGTTTGAGTGGTAGATATACGCCCAGAATTATAACCGATATTTAAATCCGAAGCTCTAATTCCGGCAAGAGTGTTAAAGTTGTTGGCTTCTGAAGTTCCCGTACCATTACCATAGAATTCTATCTCCCAAATGCTTTCTTTTACATCATATTCATCTTTGGCTAATTTTATAAAGATATCGGTATAATCTTTATTTAAAGCATGTTCTCCGGATGTAATAACTTTATATGCCCAGTTTTTAGCATCGTTGTATTTACTTCTGTCCTTTAAAGGTTCGCCAGCCATTTGTAAGCAAACTCTTGCAAGAATTCCCTGTACAGCAGTTTTGGTAACTTTACCACTATATCCTAACTTGGTAACAGTTTGTTTCTCTAATAAAGATTCGGCAGTAGTCATATCCAGTAAAATCTGTTCGTAAACCTCTTTAAGAGGAGTTCTTGCAATGCTTACATCGGTAACCGACTTGGTAGGTTCGATAATTAAAGGTACAGCGCCAAAATTAGATGCTAAAAGGAAATAGTGATACCCGCGTAAAAATAAAGCCTCGCCTTTAATAATTTTCCTTCTTTCTTCATTCATTGCAGGTTTATCAATATTTGCTAATAGCAAATTGGCTCTATAGATACCTCTATATAGTGCAGTCCAAAAGGCTCTAATCTCTGGAGTAGAAGCATTATACTCATAATAAGCATAGGCGAGTGCACCACTGGAAAGCCATATATTAAAGGCAGCTTCGTCTGTTTGTGCATTATATGCATATAGCATATCCCTTCCATATAATTCGTTACTTCCTAAATTGTCGTAAACTCCATTCAATCCATTTTGCAACTCTTCCTCAGTGGAATAGTAGTTTTTTTCTAATGTAAAGTTTGTCGGTTCTGTATCTAAAATTTTAGTACACGATACCGATAACGATGCAATTGATATGATAGTGATTAATGATTTTAATTTCATGACTAAGGTAGGTTAAAAGGTAAGATTAAGTCCAAAAGTAATTGTCTTTGCCCGAGGATATGCTGCATAATCAAAACCTTGAGTTAACGTAGAATAGCCTACAGAAACTTCTGGATCTGGTCCGGTATAATTAGTCCATGTTAATAGGTTTTGTGCCGAAGCATATAGCCTTAAATTTTTGATACGATGTCTGTTAGCAAATTCTGATGGAAGATTATAGCCTACAGACACCGTTTTAAGTCGTAAATAAGAACCATCTTCAACCACTCTGTCAGAAAAATGAGCAGGACCTTGTCCGTTTGCCGCAGGAATATCACTTGTTTGATTATCAAGTGTCCAACGGTTCGCATAAGACGCAAACTGGTTGAGGTTTTTACGGCTGCTACCCTCAAACAGATACCTGTTGGCATTTATTAAATCGTTACCGTAGGACCATTGCAATAGTACATTTAAATCAAAGTTTTTGTAGCTGAAATTATTTGTAAAACCACCGGTATGGATAGGTAAACTCTTACCAATGATGGTGTAATCACTGGTAGTAATCTGGCCATCGTCATTTAAATCTTTATATTTAATGTGTCCTGGTTTAATAACCGAGCTTACGTTTCCGTTGGTAGGAATATTATTTTTTAAAACATAGTTACCAGAACCATCAATATTAAAATCATCAACCTGATAAACTCCATCAAATAAAAGTCCATACATCTGTCCGATTGGTTGGCCTAATATAGAAACATAGGAGTACAATGCAGAGTATGAATTATTGAAGTTGACCGATGCAGGTAATGCATTTTGATTTTCTGCCAATGCTAAAACCTTGTTTTTATTAAAACTGATGTTAAAACTGGAAGACCATCTAAAGTCTTTTGAGTTAATATTTATAGAGTTTAAACTTATTTCCAAACCCTTGTTAGACATTTTACCAACATTTTTAAATGCTGTTAAAACACCGGTAGTTCTCGGTACATCAGCAAGCAATAATAAATCGTCTGTAACCTTGTTGTATAGATCAACCTCTAAAGTAATTCTTTCTTTAGCAAAGCCCATGTCTACACCAATGTCCGCTTGGCGGGTTGTTTCCCATTTTAAAAGAGGATTACCAATAGAATTTATAATAGCTCCTTTAGATGGAGTCGAATTGTTGTAAGAGTAACCTCCGGATATAGGAAAAGTTATAGCAGTCAGATAATCAAAGTCGCCAATTCTATTGTTACCCGTAAGACCATAGCTGGCTCTGAACTTAAGATTCGTAAGAACATTTTGCTTTTTGAAGAAATCTTCTTTGCTGGCTACCCAGGAAAATGCGGCGGAAGGGAAATATCCCCAGCGATTCTCCTTAATAAATTTAGAAGAGCCATCGGCCCTGAAAGTACCGGTTAGCAGATATTTACTTTTATAAGAATAATTTATACGACCTAAATAGGACATTAACCCCCAACTCGAACTAGCAACGCTACCAATATTTGTTGTCGATTCATCTAAACCATCAATTCCTAAGTTCTCATTAGGAACCAGTAACGCACTAAATCCGCTTCTGCTTATTTTATTTGTCTGCATGGTATAACCCGCAACAGCATTTATTTTGTGCACCTTATTAAAGGTTTTAACATAGCTTAGCGTGTTTTCGTTTAATAGATTAGAAGCAGTAGAGTTATATATAGATCCATTTACACCCCTCGAAGGGTTGATTGTGAAATTACCTTGCAGCGTATTGGAATTATTAAAAGACTCATTAGATCCGAATCTATTGGTTAACCCACCAGTAACCTTTAATTTCAAGTTTTTATTAAAAGCATATTCTGCATATGCGTTAATATAAAGCATATGACTGATGGATTTTCTATGCTCATTTTTTGCGGAATATATTGGATTAAAACGATAATCGTCACCTGATCCGGAAGGGTCAAAAATTTCATCCTCTAAATCTAACTCTTCGGTACCGGTAACCGGACGGAAACCCCAAACCGAATACATTTGGTTTAGCGAAGGGTTAGAACTCGCCCCATTCTGAATTGTTCCGTAATTCTCATTTCTGCTGTAGTTAAGGTTGGTGCCAATACTTAATTTTTTATTTATAGTTTGGTCTAACGTTATTCTGCCCTGATATCTTTTTAAACCAGAATTTATTACGATACCTTCCAGATCTCTATAGTTACCAGAAATAGAGTAGAGCGTTTTTTCTGATCCACCTCTGACAGAAATATCGTAGTTTTGAACTGCTGCAGTTCTGAAGTATTGGTCTTCCAGATATAAGCCATCTACGTTTCTATAAGACTCTAAAGTGTTCCCATTTGAATCGTAATAGGGGTCATTTAAAGCTAAGTCTCCGGGGGTGTATATCTGGGCAGGAGTTTTAACCGTGGCAGAGCCACCTCCCAATTCAAGTTGCAACTTCACAAACTCGTAAGGGCTTAAAGTTTCTACCCGGTGAGTGTTTTTTTGTAAACCGTAATAGGAATTGAAATTAATAACCGGATCTCCTTTTTTACCCTTTTTAGTGGTAATTATGATAACTCCATTAGCGCCTCTGGAACCATAAATTGCTGTTGCGGACGCATCTTTTAATACGTCAATAGATTCGATATCATTTGGGTTGATAGAACTATTGTCAGAGTCTTCCATAGGAAAACCGTCAATCACATATAAAGGAGAATTGTCCTGGGTAATTGAGCCCGGACCACGAATAACAATGTTATTTACGGCTCCCGGTTGCCCATCAGTACCGGATACGGTTACACCAGCTACACGGCCGGCAAGTGCTTCATCAAAACTGGTAACAGGCGCTTTGGCAAGATCTTCCATATTAACAGAAGCCACTGATCCGGTAAGATCGCTACGCTGTACGCTACCATAACCAATAACAACAATTTCATTCAACTTTTTAAGGTCCGCTTTCATCTGTATATTCAAGACGTTCTTTCCATTTAAAGGAACTTCTTGTGTGAGATATCCCATAAAAGAGAATACCAGTACAGCAGTTTGATGGTCTGCGACGTTAATACTGTATAAACCACTTGCATTGGTTACAGTTCCTGTGGCAGAGTTTTTTACCTTTACCATTACTCCGGGCATTTCCAGCCCTTTTTCATCGGTCACCTTTCCGGTAATGGTGGCGTTCTTTGCGGTCGAGGTTTTTTTCGATTTTATAATTATAGTTTTAGAAACTATCTGAAAAGTAAAGGGTTGGTTTCTAAAACATTCCTCCAGGCTTTTTTCTAAAGAAGCATCTTTAAGGTTTATTGAAACAAGATTTGCCGCTTTAAGATGATCTAAATCATAAAAAACAGAATATCCACTTTGTTTCTCAATTTGCTTTAAGACATTTTCTATCGATAAATTTTTTCCGGATATGTTGATTTGCGAAAACGCAGCGGCGCTTACCTGAAGAGATATCGCAGCCGATAAGATAAATGCAAATGCTTTCATGACGTTTTTTTTGGTCTTTAAAAGGCTGCTCTTTCTTAATTTTTTTAGACATAGCAGTTTAATGCTATGAATCGTAAAATCCATATATTTGTGATAATGTTGTTAGATAATAATTGATTAAAAGAGGTATTGTCTACACTTACGGCCGGATAAGTGGCAGCTTTCCGGCTTTATGCTTTTTTCCATAATACTATTTCATACTTACACTCCTTCCTTTTGTTACGAAATTTATATCACTGGTTAATTCAATCATAGAAAGTACCTCGGCAAGCTTAACATCTCTGGAGATTGTGCCGTTAAACTTTTTATTCGGAATAGAGCTTTCGTCTATTTCAATATCATACCAGCGTTCCAGCTGGCGCATAATAGTTTTTAAGTCGGTATTATTAAACTTAAATTTGCCGTCTTTCCAGGAAGTAACAGATTCTGTATCTATATTTTGATTGACATGAATTTCAGCATTCCTGCCTGTTAATTCTCCCTGCTCACCAGGTTTTAAAACTACAGAAGATTGAGTTGCTGTCATTTTAACACTACCCTCTAAAAGCGTAACACTTGTAGATTTCTCGTTTGTATAACCGTTAATATTAAAGTGTGTCCCCAATACTTCAACTGTAGTATTATGAGCTTCCACACTAAACCTTTTATTAGACTTTGCAACCTCAAAATATCCTTCTCCGGTTAATTCTACTCTTCTTTCATTTTCTGTGAATAATAAAGGAAAGCGTAGCGAAGAAGCTGCATTTAACCAAACTTTACTGCCATCGGGCAATATTATTTTATAGGTTCCACCTTTTGGAGTGCTTATGGTATTGTAAGATAACTTTGAGTCTATATTATCGCTCGCGTCAATGATGTAGGTAATATTTCCATCGGCATCATTTTCTATTTTAATGCCACTTTCTTCGTTTATATGTCCAATAGTAGAATCTAATAAAATTGTAGAGCCGTCAGATAAAGTTAAAGTTGCTATATTTTGTCCTGCTTTAATTTCTGTAGTTTTCTGTGCAACCAATTTATGCGGCTCAGTTTTATTGATCTTAAACAGTAATAAGGAGAGTATTGAAACGAGGATAATAGATGCAGCAACAGCATATTTTTTCCATAGGCCATTTTTTCTTTCAGGTTCGTCTAAGTGCATACGCCTGCGAAGACTGGTTAAATCTTCCAGCAATTCCTCGTCGCTCAGGTCAGTATCGAAATCAGTACCGTTTAAAATCCAGTCTTCTACCCATTGTTTTTCTTCAGCACTGGCATTGCCTGCCCGGTATCTAGCTAATATTTCTTCTTCCTTTGTCTTATCCATAGTTTTAGAAGTTTGGCTTCTAAATAACTAAAACAGTTAACAAGACAAGAAGGGTTAGTGGAATTTAAAAAAAAACTAAAACAGAAAAATATAGAGGTCTCCCAGCTTTAACTTTAAAATTTTTAGAGCCGAGTGCATGTGGCTTTTTACCGTTTCGGGGGATATATTTAGTTCCTGGGCGATTTCTTTGCGGCTTAGATTTTTTTTGCGGCTGAGTTCGAATACTTTGCGTGTTCGCGGATTTAAGTTGGCAATTTCTTCTTCAATTACTTTTTGTAAATCTTTCTGGCGAACCAGGAAATCCGTGTCATCACAAAGGTTTGTAAGGTATTTATTAAAAGATTCAATGTATTTTGTAGAAACTTTCTGTCTGGTGATTTGATTAATTATCCGATTTCTAAGTGCTGTGTATAAATAAGCAATCAATGTATATTTTTCAGCAATATCCTCACGATCAGACCAGAGCTTTAGAAAAAGTTCATGTATAAGGTCTTTTGTTTCTTCTCTGTTTTTTAAGCGCCGATAAGCAAATATGTATAAATGTCCGTTGTATCGATCGTAAATTTCTGTATAAGCAAGATGATCGCCGTCCTTTAACCGGATAAGAAGCTCTTCATCAGAATATTTGCTGTATGTCGGCATTACAATCTGTTTGGTTTTTTGAGTTTAACGGTGTTTATAAGAACCAAATTAGTTAATTTAAAAAGTCTGGTCAAGGTATCTTTAAAATATTTTAAGCAGATGATTTATCATCAATTCAAAATAATTTAAATAAAAAAATATCTGGCTATCAAAAAAACTAGGCGTATATCATAAAACAGATTGCGAACTGCTGTTTTCTATGAGTTTAGTAATAATATCAGGTGTGGTTATATAGAATGTGTTATCGCAAAATTGTTACCAGAATCCAGCACTTTAGATTCTGGTAACAATGCCATAAGTCTGTTATTTCTGTTGTTTGAATTTTTTTAATTCTGTAACGCGATAAGGTTTTTTACATGCATAATGTGCGGCATTTTGCGCCATTTCTGCTTGATAAGCACTGATGCTTTCCGGATAAAATGTATTACCAATAACATTGGTTTTAAAAATCATTTCATACCATGTACAAGAGGCTATATACCTGCCAAGATATAAACTAAGGTGGAGATCGTCGCGATTAAGATTGTCGCCCACGAAAGACGTTCTTGCATTTTGAATAGCCGTACCGGAAGGTATTAATAAATCAAAATCGTATTTCTTTTTAATTTTTTTAGTAGTCTCTACTATAGCTTTATACATATTTTCCTGACTGTTCCCATATTTTTCGAATCGCTTTACAGGAGACGAACTTCTATAAGCCCATGTTTGGTGAATGATGTATTTGGTTTTTGACTCACTTTTACTTTTTACATAGTTAAGTAGGTTTGCAAGCGGACTTAAATAAGTTTCATACAAGCCTGATTTGGTACTTACCTGTTGAAAACTGATGTAATCCCATTTTTCGTCAGCTAAAGCAGAGGCTATGGAAACACCTGCTGTTTTTACTTTTTCTCCATCTATACCAACTTTTCTATAGTTATATTTACCAAGATTCCCCGAGGCATTTTTCCAATGCAGGTCTAAATCGGAAGCTCCGATAAATAAATTGCCCAGTATTACTTTTTTTCCATCCGCTTTTGCCAAACCAAATAAAAAGTGCTCCATGGCATCCTCCGAGAAACTATTACCAATTGCCAGAATTCTTATAACACCATCTGCTTTTGGATTTAAATTAGCATTGGCATTACCAATGCTTAGAAATGAAGTTAAATACAGTAAAAAAACTAGTTTAAACTTGCTAAGGCTAAAAAGATTGTTCATAATAAGTGTGTATTAAATAATAGGGGCGGCTAAAATACTTATTTTATAATATTCTTTTTTGGGTTTTTATCAGTTTTGGGTTTTTGTGTTGTTTTTAAGTGTATTCAAAGGATAGGCTGAGCTGATTTTTAGTAAATATGTTGTGTTGTGATTGTATTTTATGTTTTTTACGGGTATAATCTGTTGTTTCGGTGTTTTTTTCGATAGAAGGAGTGCGAAATTAGTGTGTTTAATTTAGTTACGGTAAACTCCTTATTAAGGTAAATATTAACTTCCCGGACTTTTT
>NZ_JBEBVH010000030.1:0-23356 GCF_040392825.1 Pseudopedobacter sp. | reverse complement strand
GAAGTTACAATCAGGCCACTAATATTACCAGCGGGGACTATAAACAAACTGCCTTTTCACCGAAATTTGGATTAGTATATCAGGTAGTAAAAGATCAAGTTTCGCTATTTGCGAATTATTTAAATGGTTTTAAAAACATTCAGCCTGTAACACAACCATTGGCAGATGTTTCTGGAACAATGAAACCACAACACGGTAACCAATTAGAAGGAGGGGTTAAACTAGATATTCTCAGAAATAAATTAAGTGCTACGGTTAGCTACTATGATATTTCTGTAAACAATATTGTCCGTGAGGTCGGTATTATCAGAGATGGCACAAATTATAATATAAAAATACAGGATGGTACACAAGAAAGTAAAGGCTTTGAGCTAGACCTTATTGCCAATCCAATAACAGATTTAAATATTATTTTTGGTTACAGCCATAATGATAGTAAAATGACTAAATCTGCACCGGAAGTCGAAGGAAGAAGACCTGTAGACGCTGGACCTGAAGATCAGATCAATTTCTGGGCTTCATATAAATTCAGTAAAAATACATTGAAAGGATTTGGTTTAGGCTTCGGAGGAAACTATGCGAGTGAAAACAAAATAACAAATAATAATGTAACCGGAGTATTTACATTGCCTGCATATACTGTATTTAATGCCACTGCTTTCTACGATATTAAGGCGCTCAGATTCGGTATTAAACTGGACAATTTAACAGATAAAACCTATTATAAAGGTTGGACTACTGTAGAAATGCAAACACCAAGAACAGTATCTGCCAATATTAGCTACAGATTCTAAACCGCTCCAATAGCGATAAAAAAAGGTGTATTTTAATCGAATACACCTTTTTTTATTGGATCCCCTTAGCTTATTTAGAATAATTACAAATAAAATTTGCACAACAAAAAAGATACATTACTTTTGCATTGTTTATAATTAGTCTAAATAAAGTATGAGCTTTCGAAAGATAAATAACTGGCTTCATTTATGGTTAGGTTTAATATCAGGAATCATTGTATTTGTAGTTTGCATTACAGGATGTATTTGGGTTTTCAATGAAGAAATAACCGCATATTTGATAGAACCCGAGACCAGGATAGAAATCCAGAATAAGCCAGTAATTACTCCTTCAGAGATACAAAAAATTGCGGAAAAAGAATTTCCGGAGATGAAGATTTCTTATGCAAATTATCAATCCGGACGCACCGTTAATGTTGGTTTAGGAGAGCGAAGAAAAGGAGGTGCCACACTAAAATTAAATCCCTATACCGGTGAAGTTGTCGAAAAAAAGGTCCGTGAAAAAGGTGAAACGGATTTTTTCAGGTTCATATTAAACGGACACAGGTTTTTATGGTTGCCTTACGAAATTGGCCGTCCTGTAGTAAACTACGCTACACTGGTTTTTGTGGTATTACTTATAACTGGCTTAATTTGGTGGTATCCTAAAAAATGGAATAAAAGTACAAAAGAAAAAAGCTTCAAAATAAAATGGGGGGCATCTTTCAAACGTGTAAACTTAGATCTGCATAATGTATTAGGATTTTATTCCTTCTTATTTCTACTGGCAATTGCTTTAACAGGAATGGTTCGGGGAATTAAATGGTATAGTCAGGGTTTATATTGGGTAACTTCCGGGGGAGAGACATTAAAGGAAACTAAACGTAACAGTTTAGAGTCTGATTCTTTACAAGCCGGAAAATTCTATACTCCTCAACAAGCCATAGATTTGGCTTTTACAAAAGCAATACAACAAAATCCTAAAGCAGAAGGCTTTTACTATAATTTCCCGGATACCAGTAAATCAAAATCCATAATTAGCATATACATATACCCAACAAGTGGTCAATTCTATAATAATAAACAATACAAGTTTGATCAACATACTTTAAAAGAACTTAAAGGTGATCACCCTGTTTATGACAAATCATTTGAAGAAGCTGGTTTTGGAGGAAAGCTCAGGAAAATGAATTATGACATACATGTGGGTAGCATTTTGGGATTCCCCGGTAAAGTATTAGCATTTCTGGTGACATTAATTGGGGCTTCGCTGCCAATAACTGGTTTTCTTATTTGGTGGGGCCGCAAATTTGGAAAGAATAAAAAAGGTAAAAACCGTAAAAACGGAAATAATAGCAACCAAACACCACAACTTCGCGAAAAGTTTATTCCGCAAGCCCTTAAAAAGAGCGAGCCTATAGCTGAATCTATTCCCGTTCTGCAGGTGATACAAACTAAAAATTCAGAAAAATAAAATTTAAATAATACAAAACACAACTAATCGAATCATGAAAATTTACAAATTACTACTTCTTGCATTACTTGTCATATTTAATACGGACCAATTATTTGCACATGCATTATGGATAGAGACCAACACAATTGGCAAATCTGGACAGCAGCATGAAATCAAGGTATTCTATGGTGAGTATGTGAATAATGAAAAAGAAAAAATTGAAAAATGGTATTCAGATGTAAAGGAATTTTCTTTGTGGCTTACAGCTCCGGGAAAAGAAAAGGTAAAGTTAAATACTGTAGCTAAAGACGATTATTTTTCTGCAAATTTCACTCCTGAAAAAGAAGGAATTTATTTTATTACAGTTATTCATGAAGCCAAAGACTTGGGAGGTACAACAAAATACGAGTTCTCTTCTATAGCAACGGTTGCAGTAGGAAAGTCTAGTGCTATTGATCTTAATTCTATTTCAAACTCTTTAAAGGTGAGTACTACAGCAGCCAAAATTCATAAATTAAATACTCCTGTACAACTAAAAGCTGTATTAAACGGACAACCATTAGCAAATAAGCATGTTTCGGTTTTCTCTCCGGAGGGCTGGGGAAAAGAGTTCACCACAGACGCCAATGGAATCATCAATTTTAGCCCGATATGGCCGGGAAGATACGTTGTTGAGGCAAGTAACTTTACTAAAAATAGCGGAGAGCATCATGGCAAGGAATACAAAGCCGAGTGGCAAGGAGCAACCTCCAGCTTTGAGGTTGTAAAATAGATAAGAAACTAAGTCCTGCTTACCCGACTCGGTCGGTTTGAGTTATGGGTAAGGCAGGCACAAATTGTAACATGGATATATAAAAACGGCAATTTTTATATGTCCAAAGAACCGTACAGCGGCAACTGTACGGTTCATACCCCCTCGATGAGAGGGCAACTTCTAACGTTCAAATTAAAAGTAAATGCAAATTAGGAAATTTTTGCTTATTGGAGCTTTTTTGCTCATCAACTTATTCAACTCTTTTGCCCAAAATCAAAAGTCTGGTATCAATGGCAAAATCACAGATGAAAATGGAGAACCTGTACCTGGCGCACTGGTGAAAATCGTAAATTCGACTTCAAGTACCACATCAGACTTCAACGGGCAATTCAATCTAAAAAACATTCCGGCAGGGAAACAAACAGTACAGGTTTCATCTGTAGGAATGACCAGCATTTCCAAAGAGATTTCATTAAAATCCGGAGAAAATCAGTCTCTTAATTTTCGTCTCTCTACAAATGTTCAACAGATGCAAACCGTTTCTGTTATTGGGAGAACAGAAGCCCAGGAAGCCAACAGACAAGCCTATAATATTACAGCTATTGACGCCAAAAAACTTTACAATACAACTCTGGATATTTCAGGAGCACTGGATAGAGTTGCAGGTGTAAGAGTGAGAGAATCGGGAGGCGTTGGTTCCAATTTTAATCTTTCTTTAAATGGCTTCTCCGGTGATCATATCAAATATTTCATCGACGGTATTCCGATGGACAATTTCGGTTCATCTTTCCAGATTAACAACATCCCTATCAATCTGGCAGATAGGATTGAAGTCTATAAAGGAGTAGTTCCGGTCTGGCTTGGTTCAGATGCATTAGGTGGTGCTATCAATATTATCACAGGCGATCGCTATCGTAATTATATCGATATCTCTTATTCACATGGATCTTTTAATACACATAGAAGTGTAATAAACGCAGCAGCCACCTCTAAAAAAGGATTAACCTTCCAAATAAATGCCTTCCAGAATTTTTCTGATAACAATTACAAAGTAAATGTCGCGCCTTCAGATATTAATACCGGAGCATATGCTCCAAAAACCACATTAAGGAGATTTCATGATACCTACCATAATGAAACACTGATTACCAGCATAGGTGTGGTAGATAAAAAATATGCAGACAAATTACTCTTTGGAATTACACTTGGAAAAAATTACAAAGAAATACAAACCGGTGCCCGTATGCAGACCGTTTTTGGAGGCTGGCATCGCCGGGGTAACATTATTATGCCTAGTCTTAAATACAAAAAAGACAATTTAATAAAGGGGCTGGATATTGCATTAACCGCCAATTACAATCTTGGCTATGAAAAAAATATCGATACCATGAACGTCCGATTTGACTGGTATGGTAATATAAAACCGCATGGCTCTAGCGGAGAAAGCTCCAGAAGTTTGTATAAATATAGAAACAATAATGGCTTAGCTACAGCAATGGCTAATTATCAAATTAACGAAAAGCAATCTTTAGCTTTAAGCAATTCCTATAGCACCTTTAATAGAGAAGGTAATGATTTATTGAATCCATTAAATGACTTAAATGAACCTATTAAGAAAACCCATAAAAACATTACGGGATTAGCTTACAGTTATGCGATAAAAGATAAATATAGTATGAATTTCTTCGGAAAATATCTCTCGCAAACAGTTATTAATGGTAGTAGCAACAATAAAGGGAATACACAAAAAATTGGTTATGGCGCCGCTGTTACCTATTTTGTTAATCCATCGCTACAATTAAAGGCATCTTATGAATTAACCAATAAAATGCCAGAAGCCTTTGAAATATTTGGCGATATGGAAAATATAGAAGGTAATTCTAATCTTAAACCTGAATCCAGCAATAACGCCAATATTGGTTTTATTTATGGTTTCGATCTTAATAAAGATAATAAGTTCTCTATAACTGCTAACGGGATTTACAGATATGCAACAGACTTTATTTATAGGCGTCTTAATAACAACCAGTCTAAACTAGTAGCTGATAACCGGGATGGCGTACGTACATTCGGAGGTGACACAGAAATAAGATATTCTTATAAACAATGGTTATCTGCGGGTTTAAGTGCTACGTATCAGTATATCCAGAATATGCAAAAAAGGGAGCCTGGCTATAGTATAGTTAGCCCTTTATATAAAGATCAAATGCCCAATATCCCCTATCTATTTGGAAATACCGATATATCTGTATCATTAAAGAATATTGGACAAAAAGGAAACAATCTCAATATCGGTTACAACCTGCTATACGTACATGCATTTTGGCTATACTGGCCTAGTATGGGAGAAATTAGTGCTGAAGCCGAAAAAAAAGAAATACCACAACAACTGTCACACGATATCAATATAGTATACAGCTTAGCTAATGGCAGATATAATATAGGTTTGGAAGCCAGAAATGTAACCGATGCCTTGTTGTACGACAATTTTAGTCTACAAAAACCCAGTCGCGGCTTTTATCTCAATCTCCGATACTTTTTAAACAAATAATAATTAAAATCATAGAAAATGAAAACACAGCTTACAAAAGCGCTTGCCATTGTGGCAACAGCAGCAATTTTTACCGCTTGTAAAAAAGATAACCCTTCTAATGTTACTCGTGGAGAATATATTGTAACCGTAACTCCGGTAGCTTCAACCGGAGTAGCAGATTATCTTATAAACGTACCGAGTTTAGATAATGGTTCTACTTCTACTTTTGGTAACGGTCTTGAACAGGATGGTACCTATCGTTACTATCTTACACATAAAGGAAAGTTCTTTAGTATGTTATATGGACAAGGAAACCCAGGAGCTGTAACTGCTTATAATAACGCTAATGGCCGACTGAATAAATTGACAAACTTTCAAACAGAAACAGTTCAGGCTTTTGCTGCAGTTAACGATGACATCTTGTTAACTAAGGTTCCAAGAACAATAAATACCGCAGGAAGCACATTATATACTTATTACCAGGTAAGTACAAATAGCCTTCAAATTACAAAAGAAGGTACTTTAGATGCTTTAGCTCCTGCGAACAACGGAGAGATAGCCCATTTTAGCTGGCTACAACAGGTAGGTAATAAAGTTTATGCTCCTTTCTTTCCTATAAAAAATGGAAGCTTTGACTCTGATTTCCATGATCAGGCATGGATTGCTGTATATTCCTATCCAGAAATGCAATTAGAGAAAACAATTCATGACGATCGTACAAGTTTTATAGGCAGGTATTTTACAAACGGCTTAGGTGTAGTAGAAAACGGTGATATTTATGCTTTCTCTACTTCTGTAGCAACAACTTCTGATAAAGTTGGAGATAAAAATGTTAAAAGATTCACCGATACACAGCCATCTGCAATTACACGGATTAAAAGCGGAACAGAAGCTTTTGATAGTTATTATCTCGATTTTGAACAGGCTTCTAATGGTTATGTTATTACCAATTGGATTTATGTTGGTAATAACAAATTCATTGCAAATATTCAGCCCAAGGCAGAGAAAGGTGCCTACACAACCGGTAAAGAATTAGCAGTATTGGATGTAGCTGCTAAAACAGTAAACAAAATTAGCGGCTTACCTGCTTTAGGAGAAATCAAAAGTTTGACATCAACTAATTACACGCCGAAAGACGGAAATACAGCTTACATCGGTGTAAATCTAACCAGCGGAATTGGCTATGTCTATAAAATTGATGCAAGTGCTAAAACTGCTACCCAGGGTTTGAAAGTTGAAGGCGGTACAATCACTGCTGTTCAATATCTTAAAAATAATTAATTCTTTATTCTGCCTATGTCGGTTATTATCGACATAGGCATCTAAAAGCGCTGTTCGTCATGTGTCCAACAATCCTACTCAGCCAGAAAGACCAAACTGTAATCAGCTATTGTCCAGAGTGTAAAAGAACATATATCTGGCATAAAAGCCTGATGTTAACTTTTGAGACCCGACAATTTCTGGCATTTAAGAAATATGCTAAAAATGATGATCATACATTCTTGGCCTTTCCAGATGGTGAAGAAAGAATTCTCATTACAACACAGCATCCACAGGTAAGCCTCATCTTCTCTGAGAACGAGTGGACACATTTTTTAACTGCTTTAGAAGAAGCAGAATACATGCAGGAAGTTTATCAATCCTTATATCCCTATCATTAAAAAGATCGGAATATATCTTAATAAATTAACACGCACACTTCTGCAAACAAATATCTAGGCGAAATACAAGACTATGTTCAAGAAAATAGCTCTCCTAAGCTGCTTATATCTGGCGGCAGGCCTATCATACGCCCAATCGATAAGAATTAACGGAAAATTAGCAGACGAAAACAATAGGCCTGTAGAATTTGCTGGAGTATCGATCATACGTTTACCAGATTCTGTACAGGTGAAGGGCACTATGACAGATACTACCGGTAACTTCGCTTTTTCTAATATTACCAATGGTAGATATTTCATTAAAGCTAATTTTATGGGATATAAACCCTATGAAAGTAATCCCTTTGCTTACGATGGAAAACCTGTTAATCTGGGAATATTGAGTATGGAAAGCGAAGCCATAAAAATGCTAAATACGGTGATTATTACCGCACAAAAGCCTTTAATAGAACAACAAATAGACAGAACTGTGCTTAATATAGAAAACAGTATTTTATCTGAGGGCAATACTGCTTTGGAACTTCTGGAAAAAGCACCCGGGTTAACAGTAGATAACGATGGGAATATCTCATTAAAAGGTCGTTTGGGAACCACTGTTTTGGTAAATGGTAAAATGACCTATCTTTCTGGAAAAGAACTGGCGAATTTGCTTAAAGGGACCAACTCAGGTTCTATTTCCAAAATAGAAATCATGAGCAATCCATCTTCCAAATACGATGCCGCCGGAAATGGGGGTATTGTTAACATTGTGATGAAGAAAAATACAGCAACCGGCTTTAATGGTAGCATAAGTTTAAATGGGGGCAGCAGCCGTAACGCCCGTTATGGTAGTGGCACCAGTTTAAATTACCGTTCAGAAAAATTCAATGTTTACGGAAATTATAATTATGGTTATAGAGGTGAAACCGAGTACCTGGGTTTTACCAGAAATTTTTATGAGAACGGAATAGCTAATGCCAAACCGGATAGAACATCTTTTCAAAATACAAAAACTAATGAGCCTCTATATACGCACAATTTCAGAGCAGGTGCTGATTATTTTATAAATGAAAAGAATACTGTTGGAATATTAATGAATGGAAATACCGGAAAGTACACCCACGACAGTAAAACAGGAAATCTATTATTGGACAATATCTCAGGCAATACCATAAGTGACGCATTGAGCCATAACTATGACAAGCAAAGCTGGGAAAATATTACTTATAACCTAAACTATGTCCATAAATTCAATAAAGAAGGTTATGAAATTTCCGCAGATGCAGACTATTCTTCCAATACATTTACATCCCGTCTTAATTTAGACACAAAATATAAAGGTACTTCAGGCTATTATGATGAAAGGCCTTCGTATAGAAAAGGCTTTATCCCGTCTACAACAGATGTATATGTAGGAAAAATTGATTATATGCAATCTTTTTGGAAGGATGGAAAATTAGAATTAGGCGTAAAAAGTAGCTTTGTTGAAGCAGACAATAATCTAAGGTACGACACATTGAAAAACGACCAATGGGTAAATGATAGCGGTAGCAGCAATCATTTCAGATATAATGAACAGATACACGCTGGTTATTTATCTATTAATAAAGATTTCAAATATTTCAGTATCCAGGCTGGTCTAAGAGGCGAATACACCGAAACCAGGGGTCACCAAATCACATCCGACTCTTTAGTAAATCGTAATTATTTCCAGCTTTTCCCAAGCCTGTTCCTTACCAAACCGTTGGGAAAAGACAACAAGGCCCAATTTGCTTATAGCAGAAGAATTGAGCGCCCGGGATACGACGACTTAAATCCGTTCCGCTTATTCAGAGATCCTTTCCTTTTCTATCAGGGGAATCCTTTCTTAAAACCAGAGCTGACACATACTTTACAATTAAGCCACAGTATAAAAGGAAGATACATTACTGCAATTAGCTATAATTATACAAAAGATGTGATGAACTGGGCACCGGGGCAAATAGACTCGATTAATACAACTTACTCTATGCCATTGAACTTAACCAGTTTTGTTAACTACGGAATTAGTTTCACAGCATCTACAGATTTTACCAATTGGTGGTCGGGAAGCCATTTTGCCAATGTGTACCGCAATGAGTATAAAGGCAGCCATCAACAAGGAACATTAGATAACGCCATGACCAGCTTTAGCTTAAACTCGCAAAATACACTTAAACTGGGTAATGGTTATAGCGCAGAATTAAGCGGTTTTTACAATTCGAAAGTAGTTTATGGAATTTCTTCACAAAAACCATTTTATGGTGTTTCTGCCGGAATCCAGAAATCTATATTAAATAATATGGGCAATATCAAGCTGATGGTAAATGACATCTTCCAAACCAGACAATTCAGAAGAACTACACAATATGAAAATATTGATATGTTTACACACATCAGGTTAGATAGCCGTATGGCCATGCTATCTTTTACCTATCGTTTCGGGAATCAAAACATTAGAAAAAGAGAAAGAAAAACGGGAAGTGAAGATGTACAGGAACGTGTAAAAGGTGGGTAAAGTACAAAAAAGGGAGCTCATTAAAGAGCTCCCTTTTTTGTATTAAAATTGATAATAAACTACGGCTGCGATAACTCCGTCATTGCTGGAATTATTTGATTCCTGTACAACCTTTCCGTCGATTAATATTTGAGCTTTGAGTTCTCCCGTTCCACTAGAAACCATTCCTCCTGCGCCCAATTGCAAAGTAATATTCTTTTTATTTAATGTAATTTCTTCACTGGTCCATGTATTACTTTCTGGAGCGGCTATAGAACTTATTTGTCCATTGCCATCTGTAATTTGAATGGTGCTTAATGTTACATTTGACGATCCAATAAGTTTATATTGAACCTTTCCTCCTATCGAACCGTTATCATCATCTTTACTGCAAGAGCTAAGAATAAATAGAGATGTTGCCAAAAAAGCAACCATTAAAAATAATTTTTTCATAAAGGTTTTTTTTAAATACCAGGCAAATAACAAAGGTTGTGCCTTTTTTGATATTCTTTTCCCAGGAATATGGAAAAAACTTAAGATCAAGAGATTAAAAACAAAAAAATATTAGTCGCTATAAATGGAATAACAACACTGTACAATTTAGCTACAGCAAATTACATAGGATGAAATGTAACCAATTATATCAAGAAAACAGACGAATTTGTGTGTATGTGTGGTTTAAATTGGGCGGATTAAAGAAATCTTCAGAACCCTTAACTCTTTATCGGTTATACGGTAGTCTACTTTACATAAATCTATACAAAAAGAGTGAAAACCTTTTGTGGTGTCATCTATCAAAAGTTTTATCTTCGATAGTATTCTCTTTTCTATTTTTTGAGCATAATAAGGCTGGCTTTTGCTCTCCAGTTTAATTACAATGTCTGTTAAATCGTTAACAGCTGAGTGCGTCCATTTTATACTCATTTAAAAATAGTATCTCTTCTTTGGTTTAACAATATTTCTACTTTACGATGGTCTACATAATCGCCATTTTCGATTTCCGAATCAAGCTGAGCCAGATCGTGTTGCTCTTCAACCAGCGTTTCTATTAGTTCTGTCTCCTCTTCTACCCCTCCATCATTTTCTACCTTAAACTCATAACCACGCTTTGCTAAAAATGCAAGCAGTACACTTTCTTCTATTTTATTTTCAACTTTGACTAAAACATTCATTTAATCTGCAAATTAACAAAAAATAAAAGACTAATTATCAATAAATTACTTCAATTTATAAGCAATTACTGATTTATTATTAAATGTTGGTACGTATAATATTTTATTTTTTGCATCGTAGGCCAAATCAGCAGTATTCATTTTACCCTGTACATCCAGCATTTTTTCGAAATTTCCGTCAGCTTTAACATAGTAAATAATACCCGGCCAACAGGTCACCAGGAAATCCCCATTTCCAACGGGTTCTATACCATCCCCCCCTTTTTCAAAGCCAACCGCTATCTTCGTAACTTTTTTATCTGCCGAAATTTTCCAAAGCTCCGGGCCGGCCAGTACATATAAATCATTACCAATAACTTTTAATCCGTTTGCCGACTTGGCATTCTCGAGGTATACTGCAGGCTTATCGTTTTCTATCTTATAAATAAGATTCTTCCTTGTATCAGACACATAAACCACGCCTTTGGAATCTATGGCAATGTCATTTAAGAAAACAGACTCAGGAACCGCAATTTTTCTTATTACCTCTCCCTTTTTGATATCCACCACGACGACTTCATCCAGGTCCGCAACATAAAGGCGATCTTTAAAAAGGCCTAGACCTTTTGGTGCATTTAAACCTGTTATCCAATTCAAATTCTTTACTGATCCATCCAGATTCAGCAGTGCTACCCCGCCTACGCCGTCCTTTGCATTTCCAGCACCATCAATTAAAGAAACATATAATGTTTTTGAATTGCCCTGAAATAATACTGATTCCGGAACCGGAATAGTTTCCTTGGTTTCCCAGATTTTTTCTAATGAATGCTGTGCATTTACAGATAGCGTAGTTGTTAAACCTACTATTGCCGTTAGTACAATTGTTTTAAGCTCCATTTCGTATAACTTATAGATTTCACTAAAGATACAAAAGCTAAATTAAATGAAGCTATTTGTCCACGAAAATTTGGCTCTGCCAGTACGAACATATGCAGCCATAAGAATAGAGTTATTTCCTTAACAGTTGTATTTCATTAGCTGCCAGTATAAAAGCCCCCATTCCTTTCGGATCATCCTGAATAACGGGTTCACTAATATAATATTCAAAACTACCATTTCTATAGGGCTTGCCACCTAAACCCGAGACCATTACCGTTCCGTTTAAATGATAATACCCATCCTCACCTTTTACGATAAACTGGTTAATCATACTCTGATAACCTTTTTCTGCCAAAGATTTATATTTAGAGGGTATATAACCCAATCTTGATGCTTTTAACATAGTATAAACAAACATGGAAGAAGCAGATGCTTCTGGATAGTTACCTGCTCTGTACGCTTGGTCCAAAACCTGATACCATAAATTATTTTTGGGATTTTGAACCTTTGCGATGGCCTCTACATACCGATTTAAAATATCCAGTAAAGTCTTTCTTTTTGGATGGTCTTTCGGAAAATCATCCAGAACATCAATCAACGCCACACCGTACCACCCCATTGCTCTTCCCCAGATGTTTGGCGATTTCCCGGTTTCCTTATTTGCCCATTTTTGTTCTCTGCTTTCGTCCCATGCATGGTGTAACAGACCTGTCAGACTATCTCTGGAATTTTTTTCCATCAAAATAAATTGCTTTGCTACGTCATCAAAATTCTGCGACTCGTTAAAAACCTTCGAGTAATGCGCATAGAATGGCTGTCCCATATACAAACCGTCTAACCACATCTGGTTAGGATAAACTTTTTTATGCCAAAAGCCCCCTTCGCTTGTTCTTGGATGCTTATATAACTGCTGTCTGATGTATTTGGCAGCATCAGCATATTTTTGATCACCTGTTTTTTCAAACAAATACATCATCATTTTGCCATTACGTACATAATCTATATTGTAAGATTCTTGCTTATAAAATTTGATTTTACCATCAGGTAATAGAAATCTGTTCATCTGCTTTACAATATAGTCGTAGTATTTCTCATCCCCGGTTCTTGCATAAACGTTTGAAATAGCTTCCAGATACAAGCCAATATCATAAGACCAGCCTGCCGATTTGCCGTCTATTCTGGTTAAAGAATCTGGCCATTTATGCATAATTGTATTACTGATTTCTTTGGCATAATCTATTTGTCCAACTATATTCCTCTTAGCAGAACACGCCATCAGCACAGAGAACAATACACTTAATATCAATACATTTATACTATTTATTTTCATTGTTTGAATATTTTATTTAGAAATGAAATGGTGTAATCCATCATAGGTTGAAACCATGGATTAAAAAACCAAAACGGGTGTGGAGTATCTGGAAATTCATGGACTTCTGAATAAATTCCATAAATATTTAGCTTTTTAATCATATCGTCTCTTCCTGCATGAAACCGGGGTATAGAACTATTTAAAAAAAGTATAGGTCCCGATTCCTTTGTTACATGATTTAAAGGAGCTGCATCTTCCCAGTTCTTTGGGTTTTCTTCATAGGTACCGTTTAGCCAATTAGACGCAGCCTTGCCCTCTACAGATTCAGGATGTCGAAACGCCAAAGTTCCATCTATATTAACTACCGCCTGAATACTGCTTGAAAACTGGCTATTACCTCTCTGCACCCCTTCAAAGCTTTTATTCCGGTTAGTTACACCGAGCAATGTCGCCAACTGCCCCCCTGCAGATGTTCCTAAACTGGCGATCTTTCCGGTATCCAGATTAAATTGTTTTGCATTTGCCCGCATCCATCTTATGGCTGCCTTTAGATCATAAACCGCCTGCGGATATTTGGCTTCTAACGACAAACGATATTCCACAGAAAAAGCCACATAACCATAACCTGCTAAAGTTTTCGCTATGGCATGCATTTGGGATTTATCCCCAGACTGCCAGCCCCCACCATGGATTAATATAACTCCCGGAGATGTATTACCTAATCTTTTTTTAGGATAGAAGACATCCATGAGTAGTTGCCGATCACCAACTCGGTCATATACAACATCCAGTTTTGACAAAACAGGATGTACAATAGTGGGTTTAGCGATAGTAATATAAGGCCTGTACTTCTTTTCCTTCAACAAAGTACCATGTAATGTAAATGATGTATCCCGTGGGATATTTTGTTGCGCTTTCGTTAGAAAGGCCAGACAGAGCAGAATGAGAGTCAGCAATTGTTTTAACATACTATAAATCTTTCATTGCATTAAATACCAGCCTTGCCACTTCTTTACCACCTTCTATTTGAAAGTGAGTATTGTCTTTCTGACCGTTCGGATATGCAGTATACAAACCCGCTCCAAAATTCATAAAGTATTTATTCGTCACATAATCTTGACCCACTCTGGTAAAATGCTGCATAGACAATTCATTTAAGTCTATCAATTTCACGTTTAGTTCTTTTGCTACCGCTTTAACGGCTTCCGGATACTCACCATGAACATTGCTCAACTTCCCATCTTTCCATGGATAATTCCTGGCTACTGGAGTCAATAGAATCGGAATTGCTCCTTTCTGTCTGGTTTGATTAACAAACAATCTCAGGAACTCTTTATAACCTTCTATATTTACATATCGTTCTGTTTTTTCTACTGCACCATCATTATGTCCAAACTGAATCATGACTACATCTCCCTTCTTTAAAGCACTATAGACTGCAGCCCAACGGCCTTCCTGAAAGAAAGTTCTGGTGCTTCTTCCTCCTTTCGCCCTGTCGTCTACCTTAACTTCTTTGGCATTTTGCAATATATTCTTTACCAGCCTGAGACTATCTGTAGAAAAAAAAGATTGAAACATTTGTCCCCAACCTACCAAAGGATAGCGTTTGGTATCATAATCTTTTTCTAAAGAGTAATCTGCTACGGTAGAATCGCCAATCAAATAAATAGTAACCGCTTTTTGTCTGTAACTAAACGCACATAATATGCTAGCTGTCAACATTAAGAGAAATAGATTTCTTTTTTTCATCGTATGACCATTAAGTGAATCATTTTCAACCATCAGAATTTCTTCATGGCATTAAATATTAAGCGGGAAACCTCTCTAGCACCTTCAATTTGAAAATGATAATTATCATTTAAACCATTTGGAAAAGCAACATATTGTCCCGGTTTTAAATTCATGAAATACTTACCAGTAACGTTATCTTCTCCAATTTTCGTAAAAAAAGCTCTGGACAGTGTGTTCAAATCAATGACCTTAACCTGGAGTTCGTTGGCCACAGCTTTAACAGCATCAGCATACTCTCCATGCGAATCCATTAATTCCCCATCTTTCCATGGGTAATTTCTTGTTACCGGTGTCAACAAAACAGGCACTGCTCCCTTCTCTTTGGTTTGGTTAGAGAACAATCTCAGGTACTCCTTAAACCCTTCTACATTCACATACCGCTCCGGCTTTTCCTTCCATGAATCGTTGTGGCCAAATTGTATCATCACCACATCGCCCTTTTTCAAAGATTTATAAATGTCTGCCCAACGACCTTCCTGAAAAAAAGTTCTGGAACTTCTTCCAGCTTTTGCCCGGTTATCAATTTTGACTTCTTTGGCATTGTTCAATATACCCCGTACTAATTTCAGGCTATCCTTTATCAAGAAAGCTTTAAGCATTTGCCCCCAACCCGCAGCAGGGTAACGCTTGGTATGGTAATCAATATCTAAAGAATAGTCTGCAACAGTAGAATCGCCAATAATATAAATGGTCGTTTCTTTATTTTTCAGGCTAAACGCACTAAAAACAATCACTGTTATTATAGCAAACACGGCTGCTTTCTTTCCAGGGCTCACGAAATAATCTATTCTCATAATTCCTTATTTGGGAATAAAATTCTTAACCTATGGAACTCCTATCTCTGGTGATACCGATGCTGGATGTTTTTGAAACTCAGCATCTAATCAATAAAAAACTCCTCTAATTCACGACCAAAGCTTTAGCACTTGCTCCATTATTAAAAGCTGCTTTGGTAAAATTCTTGGGAATGTTGCTGTTCTTTATCGTAATTCCTGCAGAATTAGCACCATTAATATTAAATAGTGTTCCACTTTTCTGATTAGTTTTTAAGTTGTTAAAAACAATATCCTGGCTTGTCTCAATGTAAACAAGTTCTTTCTCGTTGTTCTTTGTAATCAGATTTACATCAGTTATATAAATACCTTTCGCATCTTTTATCTCTACACCTATATCAGTATTCAAAGACAAATTTTTTATATGAATATTGTTTACCGGCATTTCTGGAATCCCGCGAACAAAAATCCCTTTGTTGGCACCATTACAAGCAATATTTTCAATAAAAACGTCTTTAAAAACAGGCGTAGCTTCTGTTACTGGCGGAATTTCCACTTTCTCGTTTGCCTTTGGCGATTTCACCCAATAATACATATCGAAAAATATAGCTTCCTGAACAATATCGAACATGTTAATATTCTTAATATAGATATTTTCTACTACACCTCCTCTGCCTCTGGTTGTTTTAAAACGTATTCCTTTATCGGTCCCCATGAAAGTACAATCATAAACGAAAATATTTCTGGCACCCCCAGACATCTCGCTTCCTACTACAAATCCGCCATGACCTTTATAAACCGTATTATTTCTGATAATTACATTTTCTGTTGGTTTACCCCTTTTTCTCCCCGCTTCGTCTTTTCCAGACTTGATACAGATAGCATCGTCTCCAACGTCAAAAACACTATCTTCTATCAATACATTTTTACAAGATTCTATATCTGCACCATCTCCATTATGCGCATAATCCGGATTTTTGATAAAAAGATTTCGTAATGTCAGATTTTCGCACATGATGGGATGTACATTCCATGCTGGCGAATTCTGAAAAGTCACTCCTTCCAACAATACATTTTTACAGCTGTTAAGAACAATCAGATTGGGTCTCAAAAAATCTTTTACCGGTTCAAAATCTTCCAATTTAGTTCCAGCATCTAACCAAAAAGAGATATTATTATCATGTCCTCTTTTATTTTTCTCAGATGGATACCACCTTTTCTTATCATCGCTCAGAATACCTCCCGTTGCAATTTTAGCCTTCCATTCCGATTCGGTTAAATCACTCATTCTTACCATTCGCCACGCGTCTCCGTTTCCATCTATCACGCCTTCACCAGTTACAGCTATATTGATTAAGTTAGTTCCCATTATAGGCGACTCGTTCCGGGCAGAAGGCTTACCTTCATAAATACCCTCGACTATTTTGTAATCGTCAAAATTTTTGGAGAATTGCAATAAAGCATTCTTTTGCAAATGTAAGTTCACGTTATTCTGAAGTTTAATTGGCCCTGTTAGCCAATATCCCCCGGGAATTAGCACTACCCCGCCACCTTTCTTGCTGCAGTCTAAAATTGCTTTGTTAATTGCTTGTGTATTTATGGTTGTCCCATCAGCGATAGCACCGTATTTCAGCACATTAAACGTATCTTTCTTAAAAGTTGGCTCTGTTATAACAGGTAAATTATTCCATGAATAAATTTTAGTTTGCGCCCTAGCACCTGTAACAAACAAAACGCATAGAACAAGCATTAATATCTTTCGATTTTTCTTTTTCATAATTAATTGTGAGGATTCCATCCATTTAAGACCTTTGCCAACGTATATTTCTTTAAATCTGATTTCTTAAGCTGATGTGACCACACCACTCTTTTTGAAAGCTCCTTAGCTCCTGCTCCAAAGCTCCCATACTCGGCATAATAAGCCGTTTTCTCCTTATTTGGGAATTGTTTATCACCTGGCCAAGGATGCCAACCTTCCTTTACAATGTGGTCTCCCATATCTGTGTTAATAAATATTGTTTGGGCGTAAGGTCGCCATGGCCGCCCCAAATAAACTTTATTTACGGTTTTGTCTTTGGCTATAAGCTTACAATTAACAAATACAAAACCATATTTATCTTCATGGGTTGTTGACGCCGCGGTTATATACGAGTTTGTTAGGCTTTCGATAGTACAGTTATAAAAATAAGCTGTTGCTGCTCCAAAAATAAAATCTGTAGTACCATTTATAAAACAGTTTTCGAAATAGTTTCTGGTACCTGCTCTGGCCAGGTACAGGGTATCCTGATTACCTAGTATACGACAGTTCTTAACAGTTATTCTATCTGCTTCTGTATGTAAGGCCACTGCCTGGCCAACCCTTCCTGCTGTATTTTCTATAGTTAAATTTTCCAAAACACAGTCATTAGCAGCTACAAAAAGTGTGTAAGAAGTATAAGTGCTAAATTTAGAATCTCCTGTAGCATCTATGCCTCTAAACGGCTTTCCGGAGAAATCGCTAAAGGTAATTATCGTGTTATCCCTGTCTTCCCCTTTCAATGCTACATTTCTCTTAAAAGCCGGAATTACTACTTTTTCTTTATAAATACCTGGTTTAATAAAAATAGTTACACGTCTTTCAGCATGATCTCTTACCTTATTAATTGCCTCCTGTATAGTTTTGAAATCTCCGGAACCATCCTGAGCAACGGTAAGCTCAAAACGATTGTCAGTTGTTTGCGCTATGGTAAAAAGGGTACCTAAAACCAATAACAATGTGAATATATATCTCATAAATTATCTTTTATAAAACCTTATTTCTTAACTGAACTTATCATTTTAAAGTTTCCAGTATCTTTAGCTCTTCCAACCACTGCTCGCATACAGTAGTCCATAAATTCGTACTTCCAGGATTATTTCTTAAAGCAATCGCATGGCCTCCCTGATTAAAAACATGCAGACTAGAGGGAATATTATTTGCCAGCAATGCCTCATAAAACATTAAACTGTTTTTAGGAGACACCGTTTTATCATTAAAAGCATGTGCAATAAAAGCTGGAGGTGTATAATTACTCACCTGTTTATGCAGAGAATATTTTTCAATCATAGCGGCAGATGGATTTGGCCCTAATAAATTTTCCCGGCTACCTTTATGTGCATTTGCCCCCATATCTATTACCGGAGAAATCAATATCATAAAATCTGGGCGGTAATTATAATTGTCTATTTCATCGCCAATATTCGCATAGTTATCTTTAATAGTACCTAAAGTGGCTGCTAAATGTCCGCCTGCAGAAGACCCCATCACACCAATTTTGTGGATATTTATTTTCCACTCCTCAGCTTGGCTTCTAATCAATCTGATAGCCCGTTCCGCATCCTGCAAAGGAGCTTTTTCCCTTTCTCTTAAATCGGGAGAGTGTGGCAGCCTATGAATGAGTACAAATGCATTGATACCTATTGTATTAAACCATTTTGCCAGTTGATACCCACTTATATTATATGCTAATCTGCTATACCCTCCTCCCGGAATAATAAGCACTGCAGCTCCTTTATTCTCTTGCTTAGAAGTAAAAAAAGCGTATATACCAGGAGTTCCAACCTGATATATACGCTCATTACTAGCACTATCTTTCACATTAATTCCCTTTGTATTTGGCATTCTGGATTTTGGCCAAAGTGGGATAAATTCCTGTGCTTTAGTTACGACACAAGCAAGGGCTAGGAACAACGTTATTGCAATAGCTTTCATATTGTTCTGGGGATTTCCTATTTTACAGCTTCAACTCTAAACCAGTCTATATCGGCATATCCAGAGTCATTAATCTGATTATCTCTAATAGCATAAAGACCTAAAGTTGCACCAATCCACTTACCGGGTTGCGCTATAAAAGTATCTCCAACTGCTGTATATTTTTTATCATCCAGACTATAAAACCAATTGCACTTACCTCCATCAGTAACTTTCACTCTCAGGTAAATATATTGGTTAGGCTTTACGGAAGTTACCTGCAGTTCGGTCTCTTTGCCGTTAGCTAAACCTTTTTTACACACACCATAAACCAGGTTCTGCCCTTGTTTAGTATTTCTGATAAATAGCTGGCTGTAATCCTGTCCTACCACAGCAAATCCAGCTCTTTCATTTTCAATTTTCTCATTACCCAGGAATTTAATTTTAACGGTGGCCATAAAATTATCTGCCGGAAATTTCTGAGTTAATATATTAGGTACATCTAAAAGATTTTTAGTGCCTTCGGGAGTCTTTTTTGTATAAAGTCTTAAGGCACCATTGTTACCCGGCATTAACCAGGTACCGTCCGGATTGGCTTGCCATTGCCATTGCTTCCCTAGCCAAGGCGTATTAAACTCGTCAGACTCTGCTGGATTTACAACCGGATATGTTTTACCCACATTAGGTTTTTTATACTCTAAAACCGGTTCGCCAGTTCCCTTTTTACTCTTTTCAACCCCAATAACCGGCCAATCATTTACCCATTTCATTGGCTGTAAATGAACAACCCTTCCGTAAGCATCCTTATCCTGAAAATGTACAAACCAATCTTCACCGGTTTGTGTGTCAACCCATGCGCCCTGGTGCGGACCATTTACAGGCGATTTCCCTTGCTCTAATACAACCTTTCGTTCATAAGGACCAAAAATATTTTTAGACCGAAGCACCAACTGCCAGCCTGTAGCTACCCCGCCAGCCGGAGCAAATAAATAATAATAGCCATTCCTTTTATGCAATTTTGTCCCTTCTATAGTGGGGTCCAGCTCATGGCCATCGTAAACAATAACGCCTTTATCCAAAACCTTATCTCCAGCGTAATTTAACCTGGCAACAGCTACTACACTTTTTAATCCAGCTCTGCTCCCCGCATAGGCAAAAGATAAATATGCCTTACCATCCTCATCCCAAAAAGGACATGGGTCTATCAAACCCTTACCTTCAAAAATCAACACAGGCTCGCTCCAATCGCTTTTTGGGTCTTTAGTTTTTAACATGTAAATCCCGAAATCCGGATCACCATAATAAATATAGAATTCGCCATTGTGATATCTTATTGAAGGTGCCCATACTCCATTGCCATGTTGGACTTTACTAAAAATATCTAAAGGATATTGCTGTAATAGAGCATGATTAATTATTGTCCAATTAACTAAGTCTTTTGAATGTAATATAGGCAAACCCGGTGCGTGATTAAAACTTGAAGAAGTCATGTAAAAATCATCTCCAACGCGAATAGCATCAGGATCAGAATAATCTGCATTAATTATAGGGTTCTTATACTTTCCGTTTCCCAAATCCGGAGACCAAACTTCTGACACGTAGCCTGAAGGCTTATCTGCATTTTGAGCTAATGCCTGATTTGCTGTTAGTACTAATAAAACGAGACCTTTCTTAAAAATTTCCATTTAACTTTTAGTATTATAATAGGATATAGTATTACAATTCTAAGGAATTAAGTCCTAAAGGATAAAAAATAGCTCAATTAAATCTGTGCAATCGATACCGGCAACGATATAGACCAAAATGTATCGGTTGCATAAACTTTTAATAAAAGTAAATTAAAACTTATAAAAACCAAACCTTACAACTCTAGGTTTTTAATGTATGGAAATATTCGCCCTCCCCAGAATCCTGATTAGTTTTAGAGTATTTTTTGTTTTCACCTTACTTTTGTTGGAAAGACAGGATACTGCTGCACAAATAATTCCGCAAGATACAGCAAAAACTGTATCGGAAGTTCCTGCATGGGACAAAGACTCTTTAGGCAGACGCACACCCAGAGGCACAGTTGAAGGTTTTATTCAGGCAATATCAACTCAGAATTATAAAAATGCGGGCAGATATCTAAAACTGGACTCCAGCATAAAAAACTTTCAGGACACTGCACATCTGGTAAAAGGATTTCAATATCTTTTGGAAAAAAACGGACGGTTATTTCCCTATTCCAGAATAAGCAACGAACCCAACGGAGTAGAAGATGACGATATGGGACCAAACCTTGACCAGGTTGGTGTTGCTTCTATAAACGGAGACTCTTTTGATTTAATTCTGGAACGTACTGAAGATACAACGGGCGCCCCTATTTGGTTATTTTCGTCACAAACCATCCAGAGAATCCCCCAACCTGTCGAAGAGAAAATAGAACCGAGTTTAGTGGATAAAGTATCTCCTAATATACTTCATAAGACATTGTGGGGCGGTGTTCCAATAATGCACTGGCTTGGAGTTATTCTTGTCACAATCATTTCCTATCTGGTTATGGGTTTAATTTTAAGGCTCCTTACCTATTTAATACCCTTAATATGGCAGAAAGCCAGAACAGAACCTTTAAGCGGTGTAATACACTCTTTTATATTACCCGTGAGACTGTATTTAACGGTTTGGATTTCCATAATAATATGCAGAGAAATAGGAATATCTATCATCGTACGCCAGAGATTTAGCGATGTCGCATTAATTGCCGCAGCTGTGGCTATACTACTTCTGTTATGGCAATTGATAAATTTTTCGTCCCGATATGTAGAAAGGCGAATGGTGCAAAAAGGTAATTTATCTGCCATATCTGTTATTCTCTTTTTAAGGAGAGGAGCAAAAATAGCTCTTGTTACATTAGGAGTTATTCTTATACTGGACACTATTGGATTTAACGTAACAACCTGGCTTGCAGGGTTGGGTATAGTTGGTATAGCTCTGGCTTTAGGTACTCAAAAAACCGTTGAGAATTTTGTAGGAGGTGTTACTATTATAACAGATCAACCTGTGCGAATTGGCGATTTCTGCAAAGCTGGAGATGTATTGGGCACCATAGAACAAATTGGTATGCGTACAACTCGTATACGTACAAATGACCGTACCATCGTAACTATACCGAACGGAGAATTCTCATCTATGAAAATTGAAAATTTCTCTCCCAGAGACAGATTTCTATTCAACCCCTCCTTTATGTTAAGGCTAGACACAACCTCAGAACAGATAAAAATCATTCTCGAAAAATTAAAGTCTATACTTTTAGACCAAAATAAAGTAAATCCAGACCCTGCCCGTGTAAAGCTTGTTGCAATCAATAAAGAAGGTATTAAAGTAGAAGTATTCGCTTTTATAGACACAATTGACGGAAACGAGTTTATGAACATTCAGGAAAACTTATATCTGAATATGTTGGACGCTATTGAAAACAGTGGAGTGTATTTGGCTATGCCTTCACAGATCGTCTATATTAACAATCGAA
This sequence comes from Pseudopedobacter sp., assembly GCF_040392825.1. Classification (NCBI taxonomy): domain Bacteria; kingdom Pseudomonadati; phylum Bacteroidota; class Sphingobacteriia; order Sphingobacteriales; family Sphingobacteriaceae; genus Pseudopedobacter; species Pseudopedobacter sp. Next base: position 562 of record NZ_JBEBVH010000030.1, on the reverse strand, counting down.
CTGAAGGAAAAGAGTAGATCCACAGAACCTATTTTTGATACGAATATGTCGCTACTAAGACCGTACTAAAATTGTCTTATCATTGTTCCATCCTACGTTGATCTTACGTTCATCCTACGTCTATCCTACGTTTTTTGTCAGAAATAGAAAGTTAAACTTTTTTGATGTTTTGCATATACTCCGCAATAGCAAAATGATAAATAGATTTACCTGAAGGAATCAATTTTTGATATGCTTCTTTTCGGCTGGGATCAGCTAAAATCGCCTTTGCATAAGCAACAGCTTCGTGGAATTTACGTTTGGCTCCCAGTTGCTTTTTTGTTGGCTTTACTTTGCTCATATCCGGATATTTGCTAATTATAGTTATATCACCATAAGTCTTAAATACAAATTGTTTATCAAATGCACCAGACAACCCTCTTGTGATTTTATTTTGTTTATATTTAGCCATATGTAATAAATATACAAAAATCAATCAATATATAAACCGAAAAGAGAATAAAATACTAATCCCGATAGTACAACTTCTCGAGTTTTTCAAAAAGATCTTCAGAACGAAATG
>NZ_JBEBVH010000029.1:0-23548 GCF_040392825.1 Pseudopedobacter sp. | reverse complement strand
TAGTAGATCAGGATTCTTTGAAGATAGGCGGAGTTATTGATGGAAATGTATTGCTTACCAACTTAACGTCCGATATGGTATTTACATCAGATGCCCATATTTCTAATTTTAATCTCAGAGGAGACACTTTAGGCAATATAGATGTAAAAGTAGATAACAGGCAGGCTAATACATTTGCGGCAGATGTTTCAATAACAGGTCAGGGGAACCAGGTGAATTTAAACGGTACTTATTCAACTGCCAGCGAATCTATGGATATGAATCTGGTTATTCAAAGGCTGAATTTAGCTAGTATACAAGGTTTCTCTTTTGGAAACATGAGCGGTGCAAGTGGTTATTTATCCGGCAATTTTGATATAACCGGAAAAACATCAGCACCTAAAGTTTTGGGAGAACTGAAGTTTAATGATGGTGCGTTTAGACTCACCAAAACCAATACTTATTTTAAATCTCTTAATGATAGAATAGAATTTAACAATGAAGGAGTAGCATTCAACAGGTTTAAATTGACAGATTCTACTAATAATGCGATTACTATTGACGGAAAAGTCCTTACTAAAACCTATACCGATTTTAAATTCGATCTGGCAGTTAATACCAACAATTTTAAAGTGGTAGGTTCTACAGCAAAAGATAATGATCTCTTCTATGGCGATTTATTTATAAATACTCGCTTAAGGATTAGAGGAGATATGGAAAGTCCGATAGTTGACGGAAGTTTGAAGGTGAATAAAGGTACAGAATTTACCATTGTGCTGCCAACATCGGACCCGGGGCTGGCAGAACGAGAGGGAATAGTAGAGTTTATTGACCAGGATAATATAGATCTAAATAATGTTTTTGTAGTTCCGGATACTTTACAGACTACACAACTTACAGGTATGGATGTTTCAGTAAATATAGAGGTAGATAAAGAAGCGGTATTAACGATGATTATTGATAAGGGAAACGGAGATTTCGTTCGTGTACAGGGAGATGCCCAGTTGAGCGGAGGTATAGATCCTTCCGGTAAGGTAAGTTTGACAGGTAGATACGAACTTAACGAAGGAAGTTACGAGATGACATTTAACTTCATCAACAGAAAGTTCGATATCCAAAAAGGGAGCTCTATAGTCTGGACAGGAGAACCGATGTCTGCAATAGTTGATATTACAGCAGTTTATATCGCTAATACTGCTCCAATAAATTTGCTGGAGGACCAATTGGTTGAAGAATCAGAAGCAATAAAAAATACCTACAAACAAAAAATACCTTTTCAGGTATTATTAAAAATGGATGGCGAACTACTTAAGCCTGAGATAACTTTTGACATTCAGCTTCCGGATGGAAATTATAGCGTATCAACAGATATTGTAAATAATTCGCAAAACAAATTAGACCAATTAAGGCAACAACCGTCTGAGTTGAATAAACAGGTTTTCGCACTTTTGTTATTAAACAGATTTGTAGGTGAAAATCCTTTTGCTAATGATGCCGGAGGAGGCGGAGTAGAGTCTATGGTTAGGCAAAGTGTAAGCAAAATACTTTCAGAGCAGTTGAATAACCTGGCCGGAAATCTTATTGAAGGCGTAGAGCTTAATTTTGATTTAGAATCTACGGAAGATTATAGCACCGGAAGTTTAGAAAATCGAACCGATTTAAATGTTGGCGTCTCCAAACGATTTCTGGACGACAGATTAAAAGTTACTGTAGGTAGCAATTTTGGACTGGAAGGAAATAACCAACCCAACAGAGAAACTAATAACATTGCCGGAGACATCGCGGTAGACTATAAACTGTCTAAAGACGGCAGGTATATGCTAAGGGCCTACCGGAAAAATCAATATGAAGTAGCTTTGCAGGGACAGGTAATAGAAACGGGCATTGGTTTTATCTTAACTATGGACTATAACAAGTTCAGAGAAATCTTTGACAATAGCAGAGAGCGAAGAAGAATGAGGATAAGAAATAGAGAGGAAGCAAGAACGAATGAATAGGTTATGACGAAATTTAAGACAACTCATATTATAAATTTGTTGCTATTGGCATTTTTTGTAGCTTCTTGCAGCAATACTAAATACCTGCCTAAAGGTGAAAAACTTTATATAGGTGCTGATGTAAAAGTTATTGATGACAGCTTAAACAGAAAAGAGCGGAAGGCGCTTGAAGAGAATCTGGAAGCGTTGGTCAGGCCAAAACCTAATTCTTCTTTTCTGGGACTTAGACCAAAGTTATTAATTTACAATTTAGCAGGAGAACCAAAAAAAGAGAAGGGGTTTAGGCATTGGCTGCGAACTAAGGTGGGCGAACCGCCTGTTCTGGCAAGTAAAGTTGATGTTCAATATAACATAGATTTATTACAAAACAGAGTTGAAAATTTAGGATATTTCAGAGCAGAAACAGAAGGAGATACTACGAGTAGACGTAAAAGAGTAAAAGCACATTATGTATCTAAACCAGGCGTTCAATATAAAATAAGAACTATTACCTTTCCAAAAGATAGTTCTCAAATAGCAAAGTTTATTAAAGATAACTCCGACAATAGTTTACTGAAAAAAGGAGATCCGTATAACCTGGATGTTATTAAAGGCGAAAGAGAAAGGATTGATGCCAGATTAAAAGAAAATGGCTTTTATTACTTTTCGCCGGATTACATTATTATAAAGGTAGATAGTACAGTAGGAACACATCAGGTGGATATGTTTTTAGAAGTTAAATCTCAAACACCTGCAAAAGCAAAAGAAGAGTATTACATCAATAATATTTTTATTTATCCAAGTTATTCCGCCAATAGGATGTCCCTGTCCAGAAACAGGAACAATGTAACCGAGTATAAGGGGTTTAAAGTTATTGAGAGACGGAATACTATAAAACCGCAAGTTTTTGAACGGACAATGTTCTTCGAACCAGGAGATAAATATAACAGGACAGACCACAATCTTTCTTTAAATCGATTAGTAAGCCTAGGGACTTTCAAATTCGTGAAAAACCAATTTCAGGAAACAGATTCTGCATCAAATAAACTGGATGTATATTATTATCTAACACCAAATAAGAAAAAATCTATTCGATTAGAATTACTGGGAAAAACAAATTCTGCTAATTACAGAGGTACAGAATTAAGTTTAAACTGGTTAAATAGAAACACACTGAAAGGTGCAGAACAGTTAACTATAAGTGCATTTGGCGGTTTTGAGGTGCAAATTGCAGGAAAAGATAAAGGTTATAATGTTTATAGATATGGTTTAGATGGAAAATTGGTTTTTCCAAGATTTATCACTCCCTTTAAACTTAATTCTTCCAGCGCTTTCATCCCAAAAACCCAGATTAATTTAGGTTATGAGAACCAAAGGAGAATCAAACTATATACCTTACAAACATTTAAGGGCTCATTTGGTTACTTATGGAAAGAAAACCTTTATAAGGAACACGAGTTAAAGGTAACAGAAATTACTTATGTAAACTCCTCTAATGTAACACCTGAATATTGGGAAAGAATAGAACAACTTCCATCTTTAAAAAGAGTAATTGAGAAGCAGCTTATTTTTGGGCCAAGCTATTCTTTTACATTTACCAATACGAGTTTAGTCAATAAAACGCATACCTTCTACTATAAAGGGGGGCTGGATCTATCCGCTACTATTGTTGGATTATTTTCTAAAAGAGACAGTGCCGAAATCTTTGGTGTTCCTTATAGTGAATATTTGAAAATGGAACATGATTTTAGATATTACCTGCGCTTAAATTCCAAAAATAGGTGGGCAAACAGAATTTACGTTGGATTTGGCTTGCCCTATGGGAACTCGCGAGAACTGCCTTATATTAAGCAGTTTTTTTCGGGGGGTACAAATAGTATCAGGGCATTTAGAGCAAGGTCTATTGGTCCGGGGAGTTTTAGAGACCCAAATTTAGAAAATACGTTTGTACCGGATTATTCCGGAGATATAAAATTGGAACTGAACTCCGAAATCAGAACCAAGCTGGTCTCTATCGTAGAAGGAGCTTTATTTGTTGATGCGGGTAATATATGGTTGAAAAACCGAAATAACAACCGATCCGGAGGACAATTTTCTAAAGACTTTTTAAGTGAAATGGCGGTGGGTGTTGGGGCGGGCATCCGTTTAGACTTATCATTTTTGATTTTAAGAGGCGATTTGGCGATGCCTGTCAGAAAACCATATTTACCAAAAGGAGAGCGTTGGGTAATCAACCAGATAGATTTTGGCTCTAAAACGTGGAGGCGAGATAATCTGGTATTTAATTTAGCTATCGGCTATCCGTTTTAGAGGTTTCAAAGGAGACTATATACTATCAATTAAATACCAAACTAGGAGGATGCTTATGATTATAATCCCACAGGTTATAATTGTAATCATTGGATTAGTGCTAAAATAGTTCTCCTGATCAATTTGTTGCTCAATTTTCTTATAATTCAGGAAGGACATTAAAGCGGTTAGAGCTCCCAAAGCGACTAAAATAATCCCTATTAAAGAGGAGTAGCTATGTTGGGTATGATGTAAATTTCCGCCTAGCATTAGTGTTAGCTGCTTAATAAACATAGAAAATTTCACCACAACAAAGCCTAGTCCCATAATACCGATACTTGTCCTTACCCAAGCTAGAAATGTACGTTCATTAGCTAAATGATCGTTTGTCTTTTTTGTAGGTTGTTTGTCCATATCATTATTCCACCTGTAATTAAACAGTTGATTGTACAAGCTGTTTTAGTAAATGTATATAACAAAAAAGCTATCCCAAACCTTCAGGCTTTTTTATTAGAATATTAAGAAGATTATCGTATACCTCTTTTGCCTATTAGCTTTTAATTTAGATAAGTATGTCCGATAAAGAACAAATAAAATTCATGAATATGGCTATTGAAAAAGCCAGCGAGAATGTTAAAACCGGAAAAGGTGGCCCCTTTGGAGCTGTTATTGTAAAAAATGGAAAAGTAATAGCCGCAACGGGCAATACTGTCTTCGAAACTTATGACCCTACAGCTCATGCAGAAGTTGCAGCAATTAGATTAGCTTGCAATGAATTAAAAAGCGTGACACTTGAAGGTTGTGAAATTTACGCCAGCTGTGAACCCTGTCCTATGTGTTTAAGCGCAATTTATTGGGCCAAAATAGATAAGCTGTATTATGCTGCCACAAAAGAAGATGCCTCTGCAGCAGGTTTCGACGATACATTTCTCTATAAAGAAATTGCACTCAATCCAGGCAAAAGAAGTTTAAACACACAGCATTTTATGCACCAGGAAGCCTTAGTTAGCTTTGAAGAATGGAAGCGCAAGTTAAACATAGATGATATTTAGTCTTCATCGTCCCAAAAAGAGTCAGATTGTTGCAAATTATCAATCTCTCTCCTGTCTTTCTTTGTTGGCCTACCTGTTCCCCTATCTCTAACCAATACCGGAGCATGAAATACCGATTTAAATCTGTAAGTATCTTCCTCTGGCGTAATATCTTCGTAATATAAAACTGCCTTTTTTGCATCTACCCTATTATGCAGTAAATCTATAACCCGAATTACTTTCTTTTCTATCCCTTTAGAAACCTGGTACTCATCTCCTATCTTAATCTCATAACTCGGCTTTAAATTCACGCCAGCTTTTTTTACCCGACCTGCTTTGCATGCCTCCGTTGCCAAAGTTCTGGTTTTGAATACCCGAATGGACCATAAATACTTATCTATTCTTAATTTCTCTGCCATAATTACCCAAAGTTCCCATAATTCGTTAAAAATCCCTTAATTTGCAACAAAAATTTTTAATATGATTGCCGGATTAAAAAAAGCTATTGAAGAAGCATGGGAAGATAGAAATCTATTAAATTTCAAAGAGTACCGTGATTCTGTTGAAACTGTTATCGAACTTTTAGATCGTGGAGAATTAAGAACTGCTGAGCCTATCTTAGGCGGATGGGCTGTTAACGATTGGGTTAAAAAGGCCGTTATTCTCTATTTCCCTATCCGCGAAATGGAAAAAATAGAGGTGGGTCCTTTTGTATTTCATGATAAAATGAAATTAAAAACCGACTATAAAGAAAAAGGAGTGAGAGTTGTTCCTCATGGTATAGCCAGATACGGTGCTTTTTTAGCAAGCGGAGTAATCATGATGCCTTCTTACGTTAACATCGGTGCTTATGTAGACGAAGGTACCATGGTAGACACCTGGGCCACAGTTGGTTCTTGTGCTCAAATTGGTAAAAGAGTACACTTAAGCGGTGGCGTTGGTATTGGTGGCGTTTTAGAGCCTGTACAAGCTGCTCCTGTTATTATAGAAGACGATTGTTTCATTGGTTCCAGAGCTATTGTTGTAGAAGGTGTAAGAGTTGGAAAAGAAGCTGTTCTTGGTGCAAACGTTGTCTTAACCGCTTCTACAAAAATTATTGATGTTTCTGGTCCAGAACCAGTAGAACACAAAATGTATGTTCCGGAACGCTCTGTGGTTATACCTGGAAGTTATACCAAAAAATTCCCTGCAGGTGAATATCAGGTTCCTTGTGCGCTAATTATCGGACAAAGAAAAGAGTCTACAGATAAAAAGACTTCTTTAAACGATGCTTTAAGAGAGCACAACGTTGCTATCTAATAATATATCATAACCGCAAAGGATATAAAGAGTTCCGAAGGGATTCCTTCGGAACACAAAGTTTTTTTAGTTCGAAACCTGGTGTAATAGTTACTCAAAGAACTAATAACTAATGAACTTTGTGTTCTTTGCGGTTAGACTATCAAATCTATAATCGCAAACCGTAAATCTTAGTCTTTTGAGAATTGGATTCGAAGCTAAAAGAGTTTTCAGAAATTTTACAGGCTTAGGCAACTATAGTCGGGCTGTCGTAAAAGTATTGTCCGAAAATTATCCGGCAAACCAATACTTTCTCTACACACCGGATATAAAAGGTACACTAAATAGTAGTCTCAATCTAAAGACAGAAAATATTTTTATCAGAACTGCTCCAATAAAAGCATTGAAAGCTATTTGGAGAATATTGCAAGTCAACAAAAATTTAGCAGAAGATAAAATCGATATCTTTCACGGATTAAGTGGTGAATTACCTTTAAATATCCGGAAATCCGGAATTCCCTCGGTAGTAACTATTCACGATCTGATTTTTATACGGTACCCCCATTATTTCAAATCTATAGACAGAAATATTTACAAATATAAATTCAGAAAAGCCTGTATCAATGCAGATAGAATTATTGCTATAAGCGAGCAGACCAAAAGAGATATTATTCACTTTTTTAACATCAGCCCAGATAAAATCGACATTGTATATCAAGGCTGTGACCCTATATTTTCTATTCGCTCAACAGGAAAGGAATTGGAAATAATAAAGCAAAAGTACCAGTTACCTGATGAGTTTTTACTATGCGTAGGTACTATTGAACAAAGAAAAAACCAATTACTTATTTTAAAAGCATTAAAACACCTTCCAAAACACATTAAACTGATACTGGTTGGTAAACCTACCGCTTACAAAGCAGAATTAACGAGTTTTGCCGATAACAATAAACTTACAGATAGAATAATATTCCTGGAAAACGTCCCATTTCTGGATCTCCCTGTAATATATCAATTGGCAAAAATCTTTGTATACCCATCCAGATTTGAGGGATTTGGCATTCCCATATTAGAAGCCATCTCCAGTGGAATTCCAACTATAGGAGCAACTGGGTCTTGTTTGGAAGAAGCAGGAGGACCAGATAGTATGTATACCTCTCCCGATAACGAAGAAGAACTTGCCAAGCACATTAATACCATTATTCAATCAGAGTCTATTCGTAAAAATATGGTTGAAAAAGGTTTAGAATATACTCATCAATTCAACGAAGAAAATATTGCTCGAAATTTGATGAATGTTTACCAAAAAGCATTAAGAAATGTTCAGAGATGAAATCAATAAAGCCTTAGACGTTTTAAAAAGTGGAGGCTTGATATTATATCCCACAGATACGATTTGGGGAATTGGATGCGATGCAACCAATGCAGAAGCTGTAGCAAAAGTATTTGCGCTCAAACAAAGAGCAGAAGCGAAAAGCTTAATTATCTTACTGGACTCAGATAATAAATTGGCCAGCTATGCAAATGACATCCCGGATGTAGCTTATGATCTGATCGAATATGCAGAAAATCCCATGACCATTGTATTTTCCAACGCTAAAAATCTGGCTCCAAACGTTATTAATGAAGATGGAAGTATTGGAATAAGAATTACATCTCATGAATTTTGTAAAGAACTTATCCAGAGATTCAGAAAACCCATTGTCTCCACTTCAGCAAACATCAGCGGGCAACCCTCTCCTAAAAATTTTTCATTTGTAGCGCAGGAAATAAAAGATGGAGTAGATTATATTGTTAATCTGGAACAGGATGACCACGAGGAAAAAAAACCTTCGACAATTATAAAATTGGAACCTGACGGTAAATTTGCCTTTATCAGAAAATAATTTACGATTTTTGTACCGTGACAATCATCCCTTTTGTGAAAGAACAAAAGGATTTTAAAATGAAAGAATACCTTAAACACCCCGTTTTTAACATAATTTCGGAACTAAGTACAAAGTTAGGCATAGAAACCTATGTTATTGGCGGTTTTGTACGCGATATATTTTTAAAAAGACCTTCTAAAGATGTAGATATTCTGGTTATCGGAAATGGTCCTGGTTTCGCTTTGGAAATAGGCAAAAAACTAAACACGAATGTTTCCGTCTTTAAAAATTTCGGAACAGCTATGTTGCGTTATCAGGATCTTGAAATAGAATTTGTTGGTGCAAGAAAAGAATCTTACAGATCAAACTCCAGAAAACCAATAGTCGAAGATGGTTCTTTGGAGGACGATCAGAAAAGAAGAGATTTTACCATAAATGCTATGGCGATCTCGCTTTCAAAAGCCAATTATGGGCAACTAATTGATCCATTTAATGGCCTTAATGATCTTCAGGATAAATTAATTATTACACCGCTGGAGGCAACCGAAACTTTCTCTGACGACCCTTTGCGTATGATGAGGGCTGTTCGCTTTGCTACTCAACTGAACTTTAAAATCCATCAAAGTGCTATAGATGCCATTGTTCTTAATAAAGATCGCATAAAAATAGTTTCGAAAGAAAGAATTACTGACGAACTGAATAAGATTATCCTATCAAAAAAACCTTCTATAGGCTTTAATTACCTTTTTGATACCGGGTTATTGCACATCATTTTTCCGCAATTAGCTAATCTGTATGGAGTAGATTATATAGAAGGAAAAGGCCATAAAGATAATTTCTACCATACATTACAAGTCTTAGACAATCTTTCCAAAAATTCTGGTGATTTATGGTTAAGATGGGCTGCTATACTTCATGATATTGCCAAGCCTGCGACCAAACGATTCGAAAGAGGACACGGCTGGACATTTCATGGACATGAAGATAAAGGTGCCAGAATGGTACCTAAAATTTTCGCAGAACTAAAACTGCCTCTTAATGAAAAGATGAAATACGTCCAAAAATTGGTACTGTTACATCTGCGTCCAATTGTTTTAGCCCAGGACATCGTTACAGACTCTGCCGTCAGAAGGCTTCTGTTTGAATCCGGAGATGATATAGACGATTTAATGCTGCTTTGCCAAGCGGACATTACTACGAAAAATGAATATAAAATAAAGAAATATCGAAACAATTTCGAACTGGTAAAACAAAAGCTGAAAGATGTAGAAGAGAAGGACAAAATTCGCAACTGGCAGCCACCTGTTACTGGAGACGATATCATTAAAGCTTTTAACATCAAGGCCGGACCTGAAGTTGGGGTCATTAAAAATCGAATCAGAGAAGCAATTCTAGAAGGTGATATAAAAAACGACAGAACAGAGGCTTTGGCACTTATGAAAACTGTTGGCGAAGAAATTGGTCTTAATTTTGAACAACAAATAAACTAAATATATTCAAATAAAATTTATTTTTGCGACATGGCAATTTATAGATTCAGAGTAAGTTTTGAGGATTATGATGATATAATTAGAGAAATAGACATCAAATCCAGTCAGACTTTTAAAGATCTTCACGATGCAATCCATAAATCTATTGGTTATGATCCTGAAAAGTCGTCTTCCTTTTATGCAAGCAACGACCAATGGATAAAAAATGAGGAGATTGCATATTTACCAAATCAAAGAAAAATTGATCGTGGAGTAGCCTTAATGGAAAGCTCTAAGCTGAGTGCGTTTATAGATGATCCTCACCAGAAATTTTATTACGTCTATAATTTTGACAGGCCGTTCGATTTTCATATCCAATTGGTAAAAATCCTGGAGAACGATACTAAAGAATATCCTGTAGTAGTGAAATCTATTGGCGAAGCACCTAAGATTTTTTCTAATATATTGGGTAATCCTAATGAAGTTACAGGCGATGAAGATGAAGATTATGTTGAAGATGACGACATTCTTATTGCCGATGAAGATGAATTGAATTCCTTAAATGCCAGAGAAGATGAGGAGGAAGAAGAAGATGAGGAAAGCGATGAATTCTCCGACGAATTTTCGGACAACGAAAATTACGAATCAAATGATTATGACGACTAAATAAGAAATCCGGGATATTCCGGATTTTTTCATTTAATTGCTATTCAATAAAACTCTAAAGATATATGCCGAAGACCTTAATCATTATAGTTGGACCAACAGCAGTAGGCAAGACCAACATAGGAATTGAAATTGCAAAACACTATAAGACGGAAATTATTTCTGCAGATAGCAGGCAATTCTTCAGAGAAACAACAATTGGAACAGCAAAACCTTCAGAAGAAGAATTATTGGCAGTAAAACACCATTTTATTAATTCTCATTCGATAACCCAGGATTTCAGCGTTGGACATTACGAAAAACAAGCGCTGGAAACATTAAATCATATTTTCAGCGAACACGATTATGCTGTAATGGTTGGTGGTTCGGGCCTTTATGTAAATGCTGTAATTAATGGCTTTGATGAGCTTCCTGAAATAGATATAACCGTACGTAATACGTTAAATAAAAAACTGAAAGAACAAGGTATTTCGCCTCTTCAGCAAGAATTAGAAAAAATAGATCCGGAATATTATCAAACTGCAGATGTTAATAATCCTCAAAGAGTCATCAGGGCTTTAGAAGTTTTTTATTCTTCCGGTAAACCCTTCTCTTCATTTAGGACCGGAATTAAAAGAAAAAGAGCTTTTAAAATAGTTCTTATTGGATTAAATATGGATCGTGAGAAGCTTTATGATAGAATCAACCAGCGTGTTGATATAATGATAGAACAAGGTTTAATAGACGAGGTAAAATCTCTTATTCCTTACCAAAATCTTAATAGCCTGAATACGGTAGGCTATACGGAAATATTCGACTATCTAAACGGAAACATCAATCTGGAAAGAGCCGTCGAACTCGTTAAACAAAACTCCAGACGTTACGCCAAAAGGCAAATTACATGGTTTAAAAAGGTGGAAGGAATTAAATGGTTTGAGCCAAACCAAAAGGAAGACATTATTTCATATATCGAATATGAGACAATGTCTTCCTTATATTTTTAGTTCAGCCAAACTTTTAATACTCTTTCATTAAAAATTAAAAACTCTTCATTGACACTATGCCTGTGCCGTTGGCCCTCCAAAAGTAAACGGCAATTCCGCTCCATTATCAGCCCCATCTCTGATTACACCATTTACCATTTCAAACTTATTTATATTGTCTTGCAAAGCCCCTAAAAGCCTTTTGGCATGTTCCGGAGTTAAAATAATTCTGCTCTTTACTTTTGCTTTCGGAACTCCAGGCATCATGCGTATAAAGTCAACAACAAATTCGGAATTAGAATGGGTAATAATAGCCAGATTTGAATAAATACCTTCAGCAATTTCTTCTGATAATTCTATATTGATTTGATTTTCGTTCTTCTCTTCCATATCGAATACTATATTTCTTAAATAACCAAGACACGAAGATAAACGTTTTTATAAAATTAAAAAGATTACAATGAGTATTTGAGAAAGGAAAAGAGCCTCCTATCGGAATCGAACCAATGACCTACTGATTACAAGTCAGTTGCTCTACCAGCTGAGCTAAGGAGGCTTTTAATGTACTACCCTTGTTTTTGGTGGTGCAATTTTAAGGAATATTCCTATGTTCGCCAAATTTTTTTAAAGATTTCAAACATAAAAAAACCCGCTTATTACTAAGCGGGCTATAAGTTTCTATATTTCAAAGTATTGACTAAGCGTCAACCTCTTCTTTAGAAGCCATCAATTTGTCGTACTCTTCCTGAGAGCCTACAATAATTCTTTCGTAGTCTCTTAAACCAGTACCTGATGGAATTAAGTGTCCAACAATTACGTTTTCTTTCAATCCTAACAAATCATCACGTTTACCTGCGATAGCTGCCTCGTTCAATACTTTTGTAGTTTCCTGGAAGGAAGCTGCAGATATAAACGATTTAGTTCCCAGAGACGCTCTTGTAATACCTTGAAGCATTGGGCTTGCAGTTGCAGGACGAGCCTCTCTTGCAGTAACCAGTTTCAGGTCTTTACGTTTCAGCTGAGAATTCTCATCACGTAATCTTCTTACAGAAATAATTTGTCCTGGTTTCAACGCATTTGAATCTCCCGGATCTTCAACTACCATCTTATCAAAGATACTATCGTTTTCGATAGAGAAATCGAATCTGTCAACAGCTTCTTTTTCTAAGAATTTAGTATCACCAGCATCATCAATCATTACCTTCTGCATCATTTGGTGAACAATAGTTTCGAAATGTTTATCGTTAATTTTCACACCCTGCAGACGGTAAACCTCTTGAATACCATTTACTAGATACTCTTGTACGGCTGCAGGACCTTTAATAGCCAGAATATCACTTGGAGAGATAGCACCATCAGATAATGGCATACCAGCTTTAATAAAGTCATTGTCCTGAACCAGAATATGTTTAGCTAGAGGTACAAGATATTTCTTAACCTGACCATCTCTGGATTCAATAGTTACCTCGCGGTTACCACGTTTAATACCACCTAATGTTACAACACCATCAATCTCTGTTACAACAGCAGGATTAGAAGGGTTTCTAGCTTCAAATAACTCTGTTACACGAGGTAAACCACCTGTAATATCTCGGGTTTTTCCAGTAGTACGAGGAATCTTAGCTAAGATTTCACCCATTACCACTTCTTCCCCTTCAGAGACAATAACATGCGCTCCTACCGGAATGTTATATTCTCTTACAGAACCACCTTTTTTATCAGCAATTTTAACAACAGGGTTTTTAGTTTTATCTCTTGTATCAATAATTACTTTCTCTCTGTGTCCTGTTTGTTCATCAGATTCCTCACGGAAAGTCACACCTTCAATGATAGATTCATAAACAACTTTACCAGAGAACTCAGAAATAATTACCGCGTTATATGGATCCCATGAACAAATTTTATCCCCTTTAGATACTTTATCTCCTTCTTTTACGAACAGATAAGAACCGTAAGGAATATTATTAGTCATAATCACTCTGTTTGTGTTCGGATCAATGATCTTAAACTCGCCAGAACGTCCTAATACAACATCAACTTTTCCTTCTTCTGTTTGGTATTCAACTGATCTGATATTTTCAAACTCAATAATACCATCAAACTTCGCTGTAATCTGAGATTCAGCAGCAATGTTAGAAGCAGTACCACCGACGTGGAATGTACGAAGCGTTAACTGTGTACCCGGCTCACCAATAGACTGTGCTGCAATAACACCTACAGCTTCACCTAACTGAACACGTTTACCAGAAGCCAGGTTACGGCCATAACATAAAGCACAAACCCCTTTAGATGCCTCACAAGTTAATACAGAACGAATTTCGATACCTTCTAATGGAGACTCTTCGATTGTTTTAGCAACCTCTTCTGTAATATCCTGATTAGCAGCTACCAATAACTCATTAGTTATCGGATGATAAACATCATGCAAAGAAGTACGTCCTAAAATTCTTTCATACAACGGTTCAACAATATCTTCATTGTCTTTCAGCGCCGTTGTGAAAATACCTCTTAATGTACCACAATCCTGATTTTTTACCACCATGTCTTGCGCAACGTCATGCAAACGACGAGTTAAATAACCTGCATCCGCAGTTTTTAACGCCGTATCCGCAAGACCTTTACGGGCACCGTGGGTAGAAATGAAGTATTCTAATACTGATAAACCTTCTTTGAAGTTAGATAAGATAGGGTTTTCGATAATTTCACCACCAGAACCTGATTTCTGAGGTTTCGCCATCAATCCCCTCATACCTGCTAACTGACGAATCTGCTCCTTAGAACCACGGGCTCCAGAATCCAACATCATGTAAACCGAGTTGAATCCTTGATTGTCATTAGACAATTGGGTCATAACGTGGCTGGTCAATCTGTTGTTGATACGTGTCCAAATATCGATAATCTGGTTGTAACGCTCGTTATTGGTAATGAAACCCATATTATAGTTAGTCATTACCTCATCAACTTCCTGACGAGCTTGTTCTAATAGCGCATGCTTCTCTACCGGAATGTTAACATCTTTCAGGTTGAAAGACAAACCTCCTTTGAAAGCCGATTGGAATCCCATTGTTTTAATATCGTCAAGGAACTGTGCAGCTCTAGCCATACCAGTTTCTTTCACAACATAACCAATGATATCTCTTAAAGATTTCTTAGTTAACAATTCGTTAATGAAACCTACTTCTTCCGGAACAACTTCATTGAAAAGTACACGTCCAACGGTAGTTTCGATCATTTTGTTAACGATAGAACCATCTTTTTCTTTAACGTTTGTTCTTACTTTAATAAAAGCATGAAGATCAACCTGCTTTTCATTATAAGCAATAATCACCTCTTCTGCCGAATAGAAAGTAGAGCCTTCACCTTTTACCACTCTGGATTCATCCGTCTTACGTCCTTTGGTCATATAATAAAGACCAAGAACCATGTCCTGAGAAGGAACGGTTACCGGAGTACCATTTGCAGGGTTTAGGATATTATGCGCCGCCAACATTAAAATTTGAGCTTCCAGAATTGCCGCGTTACCAAGTGGTACGTGAACAGCCATCTGGTCACCGTCAAAGTCGGCGTTGAACGCTGTACACACTAACGGATGTAACTGGATAGCTTTACCTTCAACTAATTTCGGTTGGAAAGCCTGGATACCCAAACGGTGAAGTGTAGGAGCCCTGTTCAGAAGAACCGGATGTCCTTTTAACACATTCTCCAGAATATCCCATACTAGCGGGTCTTTTCTATCAACAATTTTCTTTGCAGATTTCACTGTTTTAACCACACCTCTTTCAATCATTTTACGAATGATGAATGGTTTAAACAATTCAGCTGCCATATCCTTAGGTAAACCACATTCGTGAAGTTTTAATGTAGGACCTACAACGATAACCGAACGACCAGAATAGTCAACACGCTTACCTAATAAGTTCTGACGGAAACGTCCTTGTTTACCTTTTAAGATATCTGATAAAGATTTTAACGCTCTGTTACCTTCGGTTTTAACGGCATTAACTTTTCTCGAATTGTCGAATAAAGAGTCAACCGCTTCTTGTAACATACGTTTCTCGTTACGTAAGATAACTTCAGGAGCTTTAATCTCCATTAACCTTTTTAAACGATTATTACGAATAATTACACGACGGTAAAGATCATTCAAATCTGAAGTAGCGAAACGTCCACCTTCTAAAGGCACTAATGGACGTAACTCTGGTGGAATAACAGGAACGATTTTAACAATCATCCACTCCGGATTATTCTCTATTCTTGTTTTAGAACCGCGGAATGCTTCTACAACTTGTAAGCGTTTTAAAGCTTCGTTTTTACGTTGCTGAGAAGTTTCATTAGCGGCCTGATGACGTAAATCATAAGATAACTGATCTAAGTCTAAACGTCTTAATAAGTCCTCTAAAGCTTCAGCTCCCATTTTAGCAACAAATTTCTGAGGATCTTTGTCATCTAAATATTGGTTCTCTTTAGGTAATTTATCTAAAACGTCCAGGTATTCCTCTTCAGTTAAGAAATCCATATATTGAATTCCTTGCTCTTCCATAAGACCTGGTTGAATAACTACATAACGTTCGTAGTAGATAATCAAATCCAATTTCTTGGTAGGAAGACCTAAAAGGTATCCAATTTTATTTGGTAATGATCTGAAATACCAGATGTGCGCCACAGGAACAACCAGGTTGATATGTCCCATACGCTCACGACGTACTTTCTTTTCTGTTACCTCTACACCACAGCGGTCACAAACGATTCCTTTATAACGGATTCTTTTGTATTTACCACAGTGACATTCGTAATCTTTTACCGGACCAAAAATACGCTCACAGAATAAACCATCTCTCTCTGGTTTATATGTCCTGTAATTGATTGTTTCTGGTTTCAGTACCTCACCACTTGATCTTTCCAGAATAGCTTCCGGAGAAGATAAACTGATAGTAATTGAGGTGAAATTACTTTTTATTTTATTATCCTTTTTGTAAGACATATTTTTTTAAGCTAAAAGCCCAAAGCTAAAAGCTTAAAGCTTTACGCTTTAAGCCATTGGCTTTGTGCTTTATTAATCTAATGTTATATCTAATCCCAATCCTCTCAATTCATGAACCAATACATTGAATGATTCCGGAACACCAGGAGTTGGAAGGTTTTCACCTTTTACAATAGCCTCGTATGTTTTAGCTCTACCTACAACATCGTCAGACTTAACGGTTAAGATTTCCTGAAGGATATTAGCCGCACCGAATGCTTCTAATGCCCAAACCTCCATCTCACCAAAGCGCTGACCACCGAATTGAGCTTTACCACCAAGAGGTTGCTGAGTAATCAATGAATAAGGACCGATAGAACGAGCATGCATTTTATCGTCAACCATGTGCCCTAATTTCAACATGTAAATGATACCAACAGTAGTAGGTTGATCAAAACGCTCGCCAGTTAATCCGTCATGTAAATACGTTCTTCCTGATTCTGGAATACCTGCTTTTTGGATGTAATCTTCTACCTCTTCCTGAGAAGCACCATCGAAAATTGGAGTAGCAAACTTCAATCCCAATTCTTTACCAGCCCATCCTAAGATAGTTTCGTAAATCTGTCCAAGGTTCATACGAGATGGCACCCCTAGCGGATTTAATACGATATCTACAGGTGTTCCATCTGCTAAGAAAGGCATATCCTCATCACGAACGATACGCGCTACGATACCTTTGTTACCGTGACGTCCCGCCATTTTATCTCCTACTCTTAGTTTACGTTTCTTAGCTACGTAAACTTTAGCCATCTGTACAATACCTGATGGAAGTTCGTCACCTACGCTGATAGCGAATTTATCTCTTCTATAAGCACCTAACTCTTCATTGATTTTAATACCATAATTATGAAGTAAGGCCTTAATCAACTCGTTTTTATCCTCATCTGTAGTCCATTTTGTAGGATTGATGTGGTTATAGTCAAGTTCCATTAATAACTTCTGAGTGAATTTAACACCTTTAGCTATTAATAATTCTTTATAGATATTGTAAACGCCCTGAGAAGTTTTTCCGTTAACAATGTTGAACAATTTGTCAACTAAAGTTTCGCGTAACTCTCTTACAGCCTTTTCGTGTCTTGCATCCAGTTTATCTAACTGAGATTTCTCTTCTGCTTTAGAAGTTTTCTTAGCTCTTGAGAATAACTTGGTATCAATAACAACACCACTGATTGACGGAGGAGTTTTTAAAGAAGCATCTTTTACATCACCAGCCTTATCACCAAAGATTGCTCTTAATAGCTTCTCTTCCGGTGAAGGATCAGACTCTCCTTTTGGAGTAATCTTACCAATTAAGATATCACCTTCTTTTACTTCTGCACCAATTCTGATAATTCCGTTTTCGTCAAGGTCTTTAGTAGCCTCTTCAGAAACGTTAGGAATATCTGGTGTCAATTCCTCTTCACCACGTTTAGTATCACGTACTTCTAATTCGAATTCCTCGATATGTACCGAAGTGAAAATATCCTGAGATACTACACGCTCAGAAATTACGATCGCATCCTCGAAGTTGTATCCTTGCCAAGGCATGAACGCAACTTTCAGGTTTCTTCCTAATGCTAACTCTCCGTTTTCTGTAGCGTAACCTTCACAAAGAACCTGACCTTTAACAACTCTTTCACCTTTTCTTACAATAGGTTTTAAGTTAATACAGGTACTTTGGTTAGTTTTCTTAAATTTAATTAAGTTATATGTTTTAGATTCACCATCAAAGGAAACCAGCTCTTCGTCGTCGTTTCTATCGTATTTAATTGTGATCTGATTGGCATCTATATACTCAACAACTCCATTTCCTTCTGCATTAATTAAAGTACGGGAATCAGACGCTACACGTCCTTCTAAACCTGTACCTACAATTGGCGCGTCTGGTCTTAATAAAGGCACAGCCTGACGTTGCATGTTAGATCCCATCAATGCCCTATTCGCATCATCATGCTCTAAGAAAGGAATTAATGATGCCGCAATAGAAGTAATTTGATTTGGAGAAACGTCCATATAGTCTAATTTCTCTGGCTCAATTACCGGGAAGTCACCCTCATATCTGGCTTTCACCTTTTCGTCTGCAAAATTACCTTTATTGTCGTACTGAGCATTCG
The DNA here is from genome assembly GCF_040392825.1 of Pseudopedobacter sp. Lineage (NCBI taxonomy): Bacteria > Pseudomonadati > Bacteroidota > Sphingobacteriia > Sphingobacteriales > Sphingobacteriaceae > Pseudopedobacter > Pseudopedobacter sp. The sequence goes on along the minus strand of NZ_JBEBVH010000029.1, from coordinate 4,917 downwards.
CCTGTGCGATAGTTTTCGCATCTTCATCCTCGGCACTTAAATAAATAACTGGCTCGTCAACTGCAACTTTACCTTCAACAACTCTACGGTAAGGTGTTTCAATAAAACCTAAATTATTGATTTTAGCATGTACACAAAGAGAAGAAATCAAACCAATGTTTGGACCCTCTGGCGTTTCAATGGTACATAAACGACCGTAGTGCGTATAGTGAACGTCACGAACTTCGAAACCGGCTCTCTCTCTTGATAAACCACCTGGACCTAATGCAGACAAACGACGTTTGTGTGTTATTTCTGCTAACGGATTTGTTTGATCCATGAACTGAGATAACTGATTAGTTCCAAAGAAAGAATTGATAACTGATGATAATGTACGGGCATTAATCAAATCAGTCGGAGTGAACACCTCGTTATCACGGATATTCATACGCTCACGTATAGTTCTTGCCATACGGGAAAGACCTACTCCAAACTGAGCATATAATTGCTCCCCTACAGTACGAACACGACGATTGGATAAGTGGTCAATATCATCTACCTCTTCTTTAGAGTTGATTAACTTGATCAGGTACTTAACAATCGCAATGATATCTTCCTTAGTTAAAACTTTCGTTTCATCAGGAGTATCTAGCTGTAATTTTCTGTTGATTCTGTAACGACCAACATCACCTAAATCGTAACGCTTGTCAGAGAAGAATAATCTGTCGATAATACCTCTCGCTGTTTCTTCATCAGGTGGTTCTGCGTTACGTAATTGACGGTAAATATGCTCAACCGCTTCTTTTGCAGAGTTAGACGTATCTTTCTGCAAAGTATTATAAATGATAGTATAATCTCCGCTGTTGCTATCTTCTTTTGATAAAATCAAAGTTTTAACACCAGCATCAACAATCATATCAATATGCTCGTCTTCTAAGATTGTCTCTCTTTCAAGGATAATTTCGTTCCTGTCAATAGAAACTACCTCACCTGTATCTTCGTCTACGAAATCCTCTACCCATTTCTTAAGAACCCTTGCAGCCAGTTTACGGCCAACATATTTCTTAAGACCAGATTTGCTAACTTTTACTTCATCAGCAAGATCAAAGATCTCTAAAATATCTTTATCAGCATCATAACCGATAGCTCTTAATAAAGTAGTAACAGGGAATTTTTTCTTACGATCGATATAAGCATACATCACGTTATTAACGTCAGTAGCAAACTCAATCCAAGATCCTTTGAAAGGAATTACACGGGCTGAATAAAGTTTCGTTCCATTAGTGTGTCTGCTTACGCCAAAGAACACACCAGGAGAACGGTGCAATTGAGAAACAATAACACGTTCAGCTCCATTGATAACAAAAGTTCCTTTAGGTGTCATATAAGGTATAGTACCTAAATAAACATCCTGAACAATTGTTTCAAAATCTTCATGTTCCTCATCGTTACAAGATAAACGTAACTTAGCTTTTAAAGGAACACTATAAGTCAACCCACGCTCAATACACTCTTGAATGTCGTATCTGGGTGGATCTATAAAATAATCTAAAAATTCTAAAACAAAGATGTTTCTTGAATCAGAGATTGGGAAGTTTTCAGCGAATACTTTAAATAATCCTTCTGTGTGACGATTATCTGAAGTTGTTTCTAACTGAAAGAATTCCTTGAACGATTGGATTTGTACATCCAGAAAATCAGGATAATCAATTACATGTTTGCTTTGGGCAAAATTTATCCTTTGATTGCTTTTGTTTGCCAAGGGTCTAAAATTTTAGTTTAAAAACTGAAAATTCGATTATCGTTGTTCTAACGGTAATGAAAGGTGTATACACCAAAAGCCTAAGACTCCATACCCAAATGGGTGGAGTCTAAGGCTGTATTTTTGAGGTGTTGGAGATTATTTAATCTCAACAACAGCTCCTGCTTCTTCTAATTGTTTTTTAAGAGCTTCAGCTTCGTCTTTAGCTACACCAGCTTTTAATTCCTTAGGTGCACCATCAACTAGATCTTTAGCTTCTTTCAATCCTAAACCAGTTAAATCCTTAACTAATTTAACTACTGCTAATTTCTGACCACCAGCATCTTTTAAGATTACGTCAAAAGAAGTTTTCTCTTCAGCAGCAGCAGCACCTTCACCAGCAGCTGGAGCAGCTACAGCAACTGCAGCAGCAGCAGGCTCAATACCATACTCGTCTTTTAAGATTTGAGCTAATTCGTTAACTTCTTTAACTGTTAAGTTTACCAATTGTTCAGCAAACGCTTTTAAATCTGCCATTATATTTTAATTTAAAATTTACTAATAATAATTTATTCCGAATATTACAGGTTTCCGGATTAACCTCTTTCTTGTAAAGTTTTGACAATTCCTGCCAATTTGTTTCCGCCAGACTGGAGGCCAGAAATAACATTCTTAGCCGGAGACTGAAGCAATGCAACGATATCAGCAATAAGCTCTTCTCTTGATTTAAGATTAACAAGAGCATCTAGCTGGTTATCACCGATGAATGCAGTAGAATCAATATATGCTGCTTTCAATACTGGTTTATCACCTTCTTTTCTTAAAGCCTTAATAAGCTTTGCAGGCGCATTGCCGGTAGTAGAAAACATCACTGAAGATGAACCTTTAAGAACATCGAATAAAGGAGCTACATCTCCATCAAGTTGCTCTAATGCTTTCTTGATTAAAGTGTTTTTTACAACCTGAATTCCGATGTTATTCTCAAAACATTTGCGGCGAATATTATTGATTTTTGCTACTGTTAAATCAGAAGTATCAGTAATATAGAAATTACCGAATTCTTTCATTTGTTCAGCTAAAGCAGAAACAACTTCGTGTTTTTCTTCTTTTCTCATAATATTATATTCCCGCTACTGATTTAGTTTCAATTTCGATTCCAGGAGACATAGTAGAAGAGATATGAATACTCTTGAAATATGTTCCTTTTGCAGCTGAAGGTTTTAACTTAGAAATTGTTTGAAGTACCTCCAAAGCATTCTCATAAATCTTATCAGCAGCGAAAGATACTTTACCAATTGAGCAATGAACGATACCGGTCTTATCTACTTTAAAGTCGATTTTACCACCCTTAACGTCTGTTACCGCTTGTCCAACATTTGGAGTTACAGTTCCTGATTTAGGATTTGGCATCAAGTTTCTTGGACCCAATACACGACCCAACTTACCAACTTTAGCCATACAGCTAGGTGTAGTAATAATGATGTCGACATCTGTCCAACCACCCTCAATCTTAGCAATATACTCATCTAACCCAACATAATCAGCACCAGCTGCTTTAGCTTCTTCTTCTTTATCAGGAGTTACTAAGGCTAACACACGTACTGTTTTACCGGTACCATGAGGCAAAGTTGCGATACCACGAACCATTTGATTTGCTTTACGCGGATCTACTCCTAAACGTACATCAATATCTACTGATGCATCAAATTTAGTTGTAGTAATATCCTTTACCAGGGCAGCTGCATCTTTTAAAGAATAAGCTTTACCAGCGTCAAGTTTGGAAAGAGCTGTTTTTTGATTTTTTGTTAATCTAGCCACTATCTTAAACTTAATTTTTTAATTAATTGTTCCAGGGAGCGTTTCCTGTAACGTTAATACCCATACTGCGAGCAGTACCTGCAACCATTCTCATAGCTGACTCTACTGTAAACGCATTTAAATCTGGCATTTTATCTTTTGCAATTTCCTCTACCTGTTCCCAAGTAACGTTTGCAACCTTTTTACGGTTAGGCTCCGCAGATCCACTTTTAATTTTAGTAACTTCCATTAACTGGATAGCAACTGGTGGAGTCTTAATGATAAAATCAAATGATTTATCAGCATAAACAGTAATAACAACCGGAAGAACCTTGCCAGGTTTATCCTGAGTACGAGCGTTGAATTGTTTACAGAACTCCATGATGTTAACACCCTTAGCACCTAATGCAGGTCCTACTGGTGGAGAAGGGTTTGCCGCTCCTCCTTTAATCTGTAATTTGATTAACGCACTGACTTCTTTTGCCATGTTCTATTTATTTATTTCTCAACGTTAATTAATGTGGAAGCATTCTTTTGTTGAGCTCATATCCAATTTCATTAGATTCGAGATTTAAATCTCTCACCTATTCTTTTTCTACTTGCATGTAGTTGAGCTCAAGAGGCGTTTTTCTTCCAAAAATTTTCACCATAACCTTAAGCTTTTTCTTTTCTTCATTAACTTCCTCGATGACTCCGGAGAAACCGTTGAATGGACCATCCATCACTTTTACATTCTCTCCAACATAGTAAGGAATGTTCATCATCTCTCCCTGCTCGGTCATTTCGTCCACTTTACCTAAGATTCTATTAACCTCGGCCGGTCTAAGCGGAACTGCATTACCGTCTTTATCACCCAGAAAACCAATTACACTATTCAAATTCTTAATGATCAATTCTAGCTCAGCATTTAAAGCTGCTTCAACTAGAACATAACCAGGATAATAGTTTCTTTCTTTAGCAATTTTCTTCCCATCTCTCATTTGATAGTATTTTTCCATAGGAATTAATACCTGAGGAACCAAATGATTCAATTCTAGACGACTTATCTCAGCATCAATATACTGTTTAACCTTCTTCTCTTTCCCACTTACAGCCCTAACCACATACCATTTTAACTGATCACTCATTTTTCTAGAATTATGCGAAAGATTTGTAGATTAATTTAATTAAATTACCTGCAGACTCATCCATTGCAAATATAATTAGCGCGATAATTAAAGCCGCAACCAATGTAATTATTGCACTATTTTGCAACTCAGACCAAGTAGGCCAAGTTACTTTTTCTTTTAACTCAATAAAAGATTCTTTGATATATTCTGCAAAATTAGCCATCTATATTTTCTTGCTTTAGCACGGGCACCAGGACTCGAACCCAGACCAAAGGTTTTGGAGACCTTCGT